>CANQIW010000120.1 GCA_947624055.1 uncultured Lachnospiraceae bacterium | reverse complement strand
ATGTAGACCAGATTCCTCCCGTCCGCGATCGCCTGCCGCACATACGGCTGTACAAAGTAGCTGTACTCCTCCAAATCCGTCACCTGCCAGACCACGTTGTCGCCCAGCCGGATGTTGTCGAGCACCTGATCCAGCCCCGGCATCCCGCTCTTGATCTTCTCAAACGCCGCCATACTGCATACCTCCTCATTCCCGTTGTTATATCATTCATTTTCTCAAAATTCCATATAAGCGCAAAATCCCCCTGACGGGACGCCTTTGTCCCGCAGGAGGATTCCTGTTCACAGAATATATTCGGCTCAGTGGAAGAACCTGCCGCCCATGTACCCGGTCATCCCGTCGACTTCGACCTTGTACCAGCCGATCGAGTCGTCAAGCACCTTCACCGTCGTGCCGTACATGTATTCGCCGATGATCTCATACTCATAACCAGGACCGCTGCGCAGATAACAGGAGCCTGTCAGCGTCATGTAAACCGGTTCCGGCGTCGGTTCAGGCGTCGGCTCCGGTGTAGGAGTCGGAACAGGCGTCGGGGATGGTACAGGAGTCGGCGTGGAGGTCGGCGCTGTCGTCGGAGCAGAGGTCGAAGCCGTCTGTGTCTCCGGCTGCCGCGTGATCGTCACTCCCAGGATCTCTTCAGAGGATTCCTCAGAAGATTTCTCAGAGGATTTCTCAGAGGATTCTTCAGAAAGCTTTTCTGAGTTCTTCTCTGATCCCGCCTCCGTCCCGGATTCTGATTCCGTCGTCTCCTCCGGCTGCGTCTCAGACTCCGGCTTCGTTTCTTCCTGATCCTCCGTCTCCGGATAAACCTCTACAACATCCCTCAAATCCGGTTCCTGTCTGCGCTGATACAGTCTGACTCCGATCATCACCAGAAAAAATACCAGAACCGCCGCAAGGAGCAGCATAATATACCGCAGATAATCCGATAGCCATTCTTTAAAGTTCTTCATGATCCTTTTCCCCTTTTGTATCTCAGATAACAATCAGCCTCTGCCCTTACCAGAACTTCCTGAGCACCTTTTTCATATATCGTGTATACCAGACGGCATAGATCACGAACGCAAGAAGGGTCAGCAGGTAGACAGGCGATTTGACAAATCCGACGCCAAAATCCTGCAGCAATCCAACCGCCCCGCAGACAAGCGCAAAAACACCCAGCAGCATCTGCTTCACCGCGATCGTCCGGATATAGCCTGCAGTGTCCTTGCACTTCGTGACGTCGTATCCCCTCGGCATGAGCATGTTTTGCTTGAGCTTTCCGCTCAGCTTCATCTCCACGCAAAGATAGATCACATACACTCCGCATGCGACGACGATCATATCAACAAATGAAAACATTGTATTCGTATCCATTGCACATACTCCTTTCTTCCGCGCCCGATAACCGTTCGGTCATTTCCTGCATATCGTTAATGACCCGCAGGATCGCCGGCCATACCGCTCTCCTCTGAACGCGCAGCCCCGTCCCCGGGAAATATTCCGTCTCAGCGCATACCGAGAAAATCTCTGACCGCGGCTTCCATCTGCGTCTTCTCGATCACCTTGTCGTGCAGCACCTCCGCGGTGCGGATCTCCTCGATCGCCCCCGGCACTCCCGTCCCCGAAATCCTGCTCAGCTCATCGATCAGGGCAAAATCATCCATTCCGGCATACTTCGGGTCGATCGCCTCCATCACGCTGCGCGCGAATTTGTACGGACTGGCGGTAGAAGCAATGACCGCAGGCGTTCCGTCTCCTGACTGCTCCCTGTACTCGCGGTACACGCGGGACGCGACCGCTGTGTGCGTATCGATCACATAACCCGTCTTCCCATACAGCCTCGCGATCTCCGCGGCGACCTCCTTCATCGTAGCAAAACCGCCGGTAAAATCCTGCGCCGCCTGCTTCATCGGCTCGCTGATCGTGTAGCTGCCCTTCGCGGAGAGCTCGGCCATCAGCCGCGCATTCTCCTTCGCGTCGTCGCCCGCCATACGGTAGATCAACCGTTCCAGATTGCTCGAAATCAGAATATCCATCGACGGCGACGAAGTCAGGACAAACTCTCTGTTCCTGTCGTAAACGCCGGTTCGGAAGAAATCGAACAGCACCTTATTCTCATTGGAAGCGCAGATCAGACGGCCGATCGGCAACCCCATGCACTTCGCATAGTAAGCCGCCAGAATATTGCCGAAATTCCCGGTCGGCACGACCACATTGATCAGATCTCCGGCCTTTATCGTCCCCGCCTTTAACAGCTTTCCGTACGCGCAGACATAGTAAACGATCTGCGGCACCAGCCTCCCGATGTTGATCGAATTCGCGGAAGAAAAACGGTATCCGGCATCTGAGAGCGCCGAGCCGAGCGCCGCGTCCGCGAAGAGCCGCTTCACTCCGCTCTGGGCGTCGTCAAAATTCCCTCGTATCCCTATGACACAGGTGTTCGCGCCCTTCTGGGTCACCATCTGCTTCTCCTGCACGGCGCTCACCCCGTTTTTCGGGTAAAACACGAGGATCCTCGTCCCCGGCACATCCGCGAATCCGGCCAGAGCGGCCTTTCCGGTGTCCCCCGAGGTCGCCGTGAGGATCACGATCTCTCTGTCCTCGTGATTTTTCTTCGCGGCCGTCGTCATCAGATACGGCAGGATAGAAAGCGCCATATCCTTGAACGCGATCGTCGCCCCGTGGAAAAGCTCCAGATAATACGCGCCGTCCGCCTCCCGGATCGGGGCGATCTCGGGCGTGTCAAATTTCTCATCGTAAGCGCTGCGAATGCAATCCTTCAGTTCCTGCTCTGTATAATCGGTCAGGAACTGCTTCATCACCTCATAAGCGGTCTCCTGATAAGACAGCCCCGCAAGCGCATCGAGCGAAAGCCCAAGCTCCGGAATCTGCTCCGGCACAAACAGCCCGCCGTCCTCCGCCAGACCCTTCAGTATCGCCTGTGACGCCGTGACCCGATTCTCTGCATTTCTGGTACTTCTGTACATCAGATCCATATGTTTCATCCTTTTCTTTTCTGATATATTCTGTTGTATCCGGCTCTCCGCACCATTCCCTGATCGGCGCCGGCCAAAGATTTCTGCATTATCATAACACAAAAAAAGGAATCCTGCAATGCAGGATTCCCTCTTATGTATTACTCACATATTCCGCAAAAGTGAAATACTCGTGCCCGCCATATTCAAATATTTTGACAAGGCTGGAATCAAACCAGCTTGCGCTGACCGAATCCGCGTCGTCACGGGCAAAAAAGAACAAAGCGCCCTGTGAGTAATCCTCGCCCTGCAATACCCGGTCGACAGCCTCGATCGTCGAATCCGTAACGGTACAGCTGTAGATCCTGCCGTCCGACGTAGGCTGGAACTGCGCTTTCTGCCAGACCACGTCATAGATATTGTCAGGGAAATGCGAATCCTGTACCCGGTTGAGGACCACCTGCGCCACGATCATCTTGCTCGTCAGATCTCCGCCTGTAGCTTCCGCCTCCACTATCTGCAACAAAGTGTAATAGTCTTCCTGCGACATCTGGTTTTCGTATACTGCCTGTTGCGCGTAGTAGCCGAGCTCAGCGGCGATCTTCGTGCCTTCCTCGATCGACGTCCGGTGGATGACTCTCCTGTCGAGTCCCTTTATCCCCGCCAGTACCTCTTCATTCGCATCTGCAACGTTCACAAGCCGTGCTGCGTCGGAATACCGCTCCATGTACGCCACGCCATTGACAACCCCCATCAGCCCTGCCTGCAGCTGCGCCCTTCCATCCTCAGTCTCCTGAGCATCTACAGCATGCACTACGCCATGACCGCTGGTGTCAAATTCCGGTGTGATCAGCACCACGCCGACGACAAGCAAAATGCCCGCCAGCATAGATGCAATATCCCCGATGTACCGGCACATGATACGTCGCGTGAAATCAGCGAGTGATTTCAGTCCGTCTCGTAACAGCATCATAAACTCTCCTGTCGTTCATGGTAGACATTTCCCCATGTCCGCCTCTTCTGTCCCTTATCGTTTGCGTTACTGCTCGCTTCACGATCAGCAACTCGTTTATTTTACTGCTCCCAACGTACCCGTATTATACAGAATTTTGAAACCATATGTCAATACACTTTTCATATTTTTGTAACATATTATTTGGTCGACATAATTCTACCTCTCCATTTTATCTCATATGCATCACATTTTCATTATATTTTGCTCATTTTTTGTACATAATGTCAATTCGAAAATATGTTCTTTGTTCATTTTGGCAGATTCAGAATTCGACTTTTTTCGCGTATTTGCGCACTTTCTGATGGATTATGATAAGATTGTCGAAGTGATGTCGATATGTTAATATTTTTGTAATATATTGTAACTTCATTATTAAGAGATATGTTTTTTATTCCGCCACAGGAAAAATCGCGGCTATGACAGAACAAATGTGACGATGATCCCCAGGATCAGGAGATGAAGAGGATAAAACACATAGAACCATCGGTTCCATTCCGCATGCTTCTGCTCCTCACCGTACAGCCAGATCGCATAGA
Organism: uncultured Lachnospiraceae bacterium; assembly: GCA_947624055.1. GTDB lineage: Bacteria > Bacillota > Clostridia > Lachnospirales > Lachnospiraceae > Choladousia. The sequence goes on along the minus strand of CANQIW010000120.1, from coordinate 2,314 downwards.
AGGACAGCGGACCCGTAATATGAACCAGGCTGACCAGAATGCCCAGCAGGGTTTTCAGAACATTATGCGCATAAAACAGATAAAAGATCGCGGCAAGCAGCACCGTGCTCGGCCCGAACTGCACCCGCAGCAGGGTAACCCAGACCAGCGCTCCGATCACGGTACAGATACGAGCCAGCACAGCAACTGCTCCCTTCCCTTCCCTGAACAGATCGAGCACATAGAGCATCATCAGGCTGACCGCAACGCCGAACGCCGCGTTCTGCATGGAAAAATCCATAAAGGACTGCTGCATCGCCAGATCATACGGCACCTCGCTGACAAAAGCGAGAACCAGAAGCCTCAGAAGATATTTTTTGTAATCGGAGGTATGGCGAAAACCCTCCACCAGAAGAAACGCGAAGATCGGGACAGCCAGTCCGCCGATCACCTGCATCGCGGAGCCGATCCCCGCCATCATCATCAGATGCGAATCCGCTTCCATCGCCTGCGCGAGTTCCGCCTGCGTATAGCGATCGAGATGAATGATCCCGTCCTGAACGACCGACGCGCCGATATTACAGATCAGCATCGTCACACAGGCAAACAGCTTCAGCCCAAACGTCGAGATCGACGGCAGTTTCCAGACTACATTCGGTTTTCTCCTCATCGTATCGCTCATGCTTTCCTCCGTTTCTCTTCTGTCCCCGCACCGGCACGCCCGCACGCGGCATCGAACCATCGGATTCTTTTCCAGTATCACGCCGCTCAGAAATCGCGTATCACTTTCAGTGCCGGCAGCGTGTTTCCGTCATAATCAAACAACGCCTGATTCGCCCATTCGTTCCCTCCCGGGCCGCTCTCCCCGATATACGCGCAGGCAGCCTCCGTCGCCCAGCCGCTCCCCGGCACAGGGATCCAGGCCGGTTCCCAGTAAAAGAAGCCCCTGCCGCGTCCGTCCGGAACCCCGCGGATGATCTGCAGAACGTCTCTCATGAAATCAGACTGCCCCTGCGGACTCATCGGATAATCGATCGCGTCCGCCAGTTCCCGACGGGTCGCCATCCCCTTGCGCTCATGCGGAGCCAGCTTCTCATACGACTGATAGTCCTCCATCGTATAGCCCATCGAGACTTCCGCCACGATCAGGTCTTTCTTGCAGCGCACAGCCAGATCATCCATATTCGCCTTCAGCATCGCGGGCGTCCCGTGCCAGAAGGGGTAATAGGACAGCCCGATGCAGTCAAAATCCTCGCCGCCGTTCGCGAAATAAGAATCAAACCAGCTGCGGTAAAGCTCGTTGTTTCCGCCGTTGTCCAGATGGATCATTACGGAAATCCCCTCCCGGCCAGGCACTGTCCGGGTGGCTGCCTGCGCCTCTGCCGGACAGTCCTCATGCATCCCCTCCTGCGCGTCTGCCGTGCAGTCCTCACGCATCTCAGCCTCCGCTTCCCGCACCGCGCGGATGCCTGCGTTCACAAATCGTGCGATGTTCGCGAAGTCCGGCGTCCTGCCGTACGGCCACAAAAGCCCATTGGAGAGCTCGTTCCCGACCGCGACCATCTGAGGCAGGATATCCTCTTTTTTGCAGCGCGCGAGCACTTCTTTTGTGTAATCGTAGACCGCCGTCTCCAGCTGTCCCGCATTCAGGCCGCGCCATGCCTTCGGCAGAGTCTGCTTGCCCGGATCCGCCCAGAAGTCGCTGTAATGGAAATCCAGCAGCCAGCCGATGCCTTTCTCCTTCGCGCGCTTCGCGAGCGCCAGCGTCGTCCCGATATCGCTGCCGCCCGCACCGTAGGAACTGCCCGCTTCGTCAAAGGGGTCGTTCCAGAGGCGCAGGCGCACCATGTTCATCCCATAGTTCTTCAGGATATCCATAGCATCCCCGCGCACGCCGTGATCACAGAATTTCCCGCCGCAGCGCTCGACCTCCAGCAAAGTCGACAGATCCATGCCCTTGATGAAATTACCCATTTTGCACACCTCCGCAGCAACATGTCCCGCCCGCCGTCAGGTGATCTGAATCCCTGTCCCAGAGATACCGGTCACAGGATATCCTTCTCAGAGTTCTCTCCTCCGAATCCTCGACTCATCAATCGCCGAAATCCTCGAAATCCTCCATCGCAAAACGCCGCATCATATCGCCGTAGCGGAAGCGCGCCATCTGGTTCTTCGCGAGCACGTCCTCCTCGCTCCCGCGGTACTGGCAGCGGATGCAGTAATATTCCTTCTTTTCCTTATCGTAGAACATATCGAGGTCCAGATCGCGCATGAAGCAGGACGGACAGCGATAATTTAATTTCCCTTTTCCAGATTGAGCCATGTCGCAAAGACC
>CANQIW010000119.1 GCA_947624055.1 uncultured Lachnospiraceae bacterium | reverse complement strand
CTGCGGCGGCTCTGCTCAGCGGGATTGCCCTGCCGCTTTATTATACGCCGGTGAAGGCGCTGGGGATGGTGATGATCTCCGCGCTCCCTGTGTATCTCCTTTACCTTGCGGCGGAGGGGATGTCGGAGCTTACCCTGCGTTTTCAGAGCGCGGCTCTCTTATGGACAGGCATGGAGCCGGTGACCGTCGTGTCGGTCCTTCTTGTCTTCGTCTTTGTGATGGCGCGTGAGCTTCACCTTCTTAAGGGGATCGGCGGCGCGCTCCAGCTCGCTGCCTGCACGGCGATCCTCCCCGGCGTCTGCCTGCTCATTTTGTTCACCGTGCTGTGCGGGCACGTGTGCGGGAAAGCCATGACCTGGTTCGAGACGCGGGTGAAGCATCAGACGGCGGTATATTTCCTGCTGTACACGCTGGCGTTTCTCCCGATGATGGCGCTTGTGTTTTCCACGTTCCTGACGCTCGGCCGGTCCTTTGTGTGGATCGGCGACGGAGTGACGCAGTATTTCCCGCGGGCGATCTATTTCAGCGAATATATGCGGGAGTTTTTTTTAAATCTGCTGCATGGGAACTTTACGCTTCCGATGTATGATTTCCGGAACGGAATGGGTTCCGAGATCATCTACACGTTTGAACCGGTCTATTACCTGCATGCGCTTTTTGACCGGGAACACATGGAGTTCGCCTATAATCTGGTGACGATCCTCAGGTTTTATCTGGCCGGGATCGCCTCGTCGATCCTCTTCCTGTATTTCAGAAAGAATTATTTTTCCGCGTTCATGGGGAGCGTGGTTTATATTTTCTGCGGGTTCGCCCTGTACGGAGGGGCGAAGCATACGATGTTTATGATCCCGATGATCATGCTTCCGCTGCTGATCCTCGCGGTCGAGGAGATCCTGCGGGGCAGACGGTGGTATCTGTGTACGATCCTGACGGCAGTCTCTCTGTTCAGCAACTACTATTTCCTCTATATGAATACGATCGCCATGGGGATCTATTTCCTTGTGCGGTTCTTCTGCCAGAAGGAGAAGGAGCGGCGGACGTTCCGCAAATTCCTGACGAAGGGGCTGACGATCAGCGGCTCCTATTTGCTGGGCGTGGCGATGTCCTGTATTGTTCTGGTCACGACCTTCGGTTCTTACATCGGTTCGTCGCGCAGCGGATCGGCTGTTATCGGCACGCCGTCGCTGTTCTTCTATTCCGGGCGGTGGCTGATCGGCTGCTTCCTCAATTTTATCATGACATTCAGTTCTCTCGGGTATTCGCTGAGGCTCGGGTATCTGCCGCTCGCTTTCCTGGCTGTGGTGTTTCTGTACACGCGGAAGGGGAAAAAGGAGCAGAAGATCCTGTTCCTGATCGCGGCGGTGTTTATGGCGCTGCCTGTGGCGGCGTTCGTGTTCAGCGGCTTCAGTTCTGTCATAAACCGCTGGTGCTATATGATATCTCTGCTCACCGCGTTTATTGTCGCGGACAGCCTGCCGGATATGCTTCGGATGAAGAAGCGCAGCCTGTGGATCTGCGGGGGCGCGGTTTTGCTGTACGGCTTTCTTGCCCTGGCCGGAGACCCGGAGATGACCGGTTCCACGCCGTTTGCCGTCGTCGCGTTTGCGGAGCTCGCGCTTACCTTTGCGGTGCTGGTCGTCTGTCAGGAGAGGTTCGCGATGCTGGACCGGGGAATGAAGCGGGGGCTGCTGCTTGTACTTACGTTTGGTATGCTGTTCAGCCAGGGCTTTACGGAATTTACACTCGGACGTGAGATCAACAGATATATGGGAAAGGATGAGACCGAGAAGGAGATCACGGACACGCCCCTCGCGGCGCTCTCTGAGCTCGAAGACGACGATTTTTACCGCGGAACGGCCCTGAAGCTGGATTATCTGGCCAGTTCTGCTTCCCTGCTGCTGGATTTTTATCCGATCACGACGGTGACCAGCGTCCTGAACGGGAATGAGGCGGAGTATATGGAGAAGATGGGCAGTACGAGCTACACGTCTGTACAGCTTCGAGGACTTGGCAACCGGGCGATGCTGCATGCGCCGGCCGCCGTGAAATATCTCGCGGAATTTGCCGGCGGATCCAGGCCGTTTCCCTATGGCAGCGAGGAAGTGCTGCGGACAGAGGTGAACGGCAGGGAGACGGTAGTATGTGAGAACAAATATGCCCTTCCGCTCGGATATACGTACGGGGAAACGATCTCGGAGGAAGAGCTGGAGACATATCACGCGGAGGAGCGACAGGAGATTCTGATGCAGAGGGTGATGCTGGAAGGCGGAGAGTCTTCCGGAGACTCCGGGTTTTCGCTTACCGGGGAGTACCAAAAGCCCCGCGTGGTGAAGGAAAAGAATCTCCATATGGAGGACAACGCGCTGGTTCCGGACGCGGGGAAGAAGAAACACCGCGTCAGGCTGGCCTTTGACGGAAAGCCGAACTCTGAGACGTATCTTGTGCTGCGTGACGTGGAGCTGGAGACGGACGACCCGGAAGGGATGGAAGACCTCAGCGTGAGGGTGAACGGCGACTATGTGAGCAATACCTTCTGGGCGGAAGGGGGGCGCTACAAGACAGGACAGAGAGATTATGTGATGAATCTCGGCTATCATGAGGAGGCACTTACATCCTGCACGGTTGAACTGGAGGGCACAGACACGCTTCGTTTCGGAGAGCTTGTCGTCTACTGCCAGCCGATGGATCGTATGGAGCAGTATACGCAGGCGCTTACCCGGGATACGCTGGAGCATGTTGAGATCGGGACGAACCGCGTGTCCGGGGATATCGAGCTTGACGAGAGCAGGATTCTGGTATTATCCATTCCTTATCAGAGGGGCTGGACGGCACTCGTGGACGGCAGGCCGGCAGAGCTTCAGCGCGCGAACTATATGTATATGGCGCTGCCGCTTGAGGCCGGGGCGCACACGGTCGAATTGTCGTTCGAGATCCCGGGCGTAAAATATGCGCTTGTCATCATGCCGTGCGCAGTGGTATTATTTATTATATTATGCTTTGTCACATGGCTCGTCAAAAGAAAGAACAGAAGAAAATCTGCGGGTGAAGAGATTTGAAATATTCGATTGTGATACCTTGCTACCGCTCTTCTGCCACGATTCGCAAGGTGGTGGAAATGACGATGCAGGAAATGGAAAAATTAAATAAAAAGGATTACGAATTTGTCCTGGTGGACGACTGCTCGCCGGACGGCGGGGAGACGATGGCGGCCCTGATGTCCCTTGTGCGGGACTATCCCTGTGTGAAGGCGGTGGAGCTTGCGCGGAACGCCGGACAGCACAACGCGGTGCTTGCCGGGCTGAACAACGCGGACGGAGATGTATTTGTCGCGATGGACGACGATATGCAGACCCATCCTTCACAGCTGCAGTATCTGTTTGCGGAGTTTGAGAAGGGCTACGACATCGTGTACGGGTATTATCCGGAGAAAAAGCACAGCAGATTCCGCAATTTCGGGAGCTATGTCAACTATATGACGCTTCGTATTTTCCTGAAGAAGCCGAAAAATCTGCGCACGTCGAGCTTCTGGATCATCCGCCGTTTTGTCCGGGACTACGCGGTGCAGTACAAGAGCGCGTATACTCATCTGCAGGGACTGTTCCTGCGGACGACGCGCAACATCAGCTCCGTACCGATTCAGCATTTTGAGCGGGAGGTCGGGACTTCGAATTATACGTTCGGGAAGCTGGTGCAGCTGTGGTCGAACATCATCGGATTCTCGATCGTGCCGCTGCAGATGGCGATCTATACAGGTTTTTTGTTCTCGCTGATCGGTATTCTCGGGGCGATCGTGGTCGTGATCATCAAGATCGTGCGCCCGTGGACATACATGGGCTGGCCGTCCATGATGGCCGCGATCTGTTTTTTCTCTGGCATCAATCTGTTGTTTATGGGGATGGTCGGAGAGTATGTGGGACGCATTTTCCAGGGTATGAGCAGGAACCCTCAGTATGTGGTGCGCGGCATTCACACGCACGCGGATGAAGATCCGCGGCAGATTCGTGAGAGCGGCGTGTCAGAGAGCGCGGGCGCAGCTGACGAGGCAGGCGGCGAGCGGGCGGATGATCCGCTGTAAGCCTGCAGGGCGCAAAATGCGCGGCGCGAAAGGAGAGCACATGAAGAGGTTAATGATTATGGGAGCGGGCATCTATCAGGTGCCGCTGATCGAGAAAGCGAAGGAGATGGGCATCTACACGATCGCGGTCAGCATTCCCGGGAATTATCCGGGCTTTGCAGTCGCCGATCAGGTCTGTTATGAGAACACCGTGGATTATGAGCGTATTCTGGAGGTGGCGAAGCGGGAGAAGATCGACGGCATTGTCACGGCGGGGACGGATGTCGCGGTGATCACGATCGGCAAGGTCTGCGACGAGCTCGGACTGCCGGGCTTAAGCTTTGAGGCGGCGAAGATCGCGTCCAACAAGATCCTGATGAAGAAAAAGTACGAGGAGTACGGGGTGCGCACCGCGCGCTTTCGCGAGCTCTCCTTTGACGACGATATCTGTGAGAAGACGGAGGGGCTTGCATTTCCGCTGATCTTCAAGGCGATCGATACCTCCGGCAGCCGCGGGATCATCCGCGTGAATTCCAGGGAGGAGTTTGAGGCGGCGCGCGCGCTGGTGAAAGCGAACAGCCGGACAAATTTCTTTATCGTGGAGGAGTTTATTGAGGGTGAGGAATTCGGTGCGCAGGCGTTTGTGTACCGCGGCGAGGTGAAATTTATCCTGCCGCACGGCGATTATGTGTTCCAGGGGGATACAGGCGTGCCGGTCGGACATTTCGCGCCGTATGAGCTCGCGCCGGAGATCGTGGAGGATACAAAGCTGCAGCTCACAAAGGCGATCGAGGCGATGGGGCTCGACAACTGCGCGATCAACGCGGACTTTATCCTGAAGGATGGGAAGACCTACGTGTTGGAGCTCGGAGGCCGGTCCGGGGCGACCTGCCTGGCTGAACTTGTCTCCATCTACTACGGCTTTGATTATTACGAAAAGCTGATCCGGGCGGCGCTCGGCGAGGATGTGGATTTTCCGCAGGAGCACGCGGTGGCGAACGCGAGCATGCTGCTGCGCAGCGAGAAGGACGGCGTGATCACGTCGATTGAGAACGGCAATGGGTCGGACGAGGATATCTACGAGATTCATTTCGACTATGGAGTCGGGGACGAGGTGAAGAAGTTCCGCGTGGGGCCGCACCGCATCGGGCACGTCATCACGAAGGGAGAGACGCTGGATGCGGCGGTGAAGAAGCTGGATGAGGCGCTCTCGAAGATTCGGATCACGGTGGAATAAAATCGGAGGAGATCCTCAACGGTCTCTCCGAATAACCTTTGTAATCAATTTCAGATTCGGCAGGGCGAAACGCGCGCCGAGCGGAAGAAGGACCACGAAGAGCGCGTAGCGCACAAAGGACGGAGCCCCGAAGAGGAGCATCGTCGCGACGCAGAGAACGAAATACGCACAGGAGATAAACGCCGTCCGGGGCAGCGGGATCAGCTGTTCGCCGGTCAGGCGTTTTTCCATGTATGCCTGCATGCACATCAGCACGAGATAACTGAAGGCGGTCGTGTAGGCGGCCGCGCGGTAGCCGAACAGCAGGATGAAGACATAGTTCAGCACGACGTTCAAAAACATGACGGACACGGTCGACGCGGCGACGAAGCCGGTCTTCTTGTGGTAATTCTGGATCGCGGTGTAGCTGTAGCTGTAGAAGCGGAACAGCGTGCCGGTCACCATCGGAGCGACGAGATAGATCGCCTCGCGGTAGCCCTTGCCGCCGAGAATCAGGATGATCTCCGGGGCGAAGAGCACGAGCAGCCAGGAGATCACGCCGAAGATGTGCATGAGGATCTTCCAGTAACGCTCGATGTCCTCTCCCTCGTTCCGGGAGATCTTCTCGTACATCCACGGAAGCCAGGCGTTCCAGACGGCGTCCTCGAGGATCCAGATGATATAGGAGACCGTCGTCGCGAGCGAGAAGATCGCGCCGCGGATCTCGCCGGTGATCGAATTGACCATGAGGCGGTCCGCCTGGTTCATGATCTGGATGGACAGCACTTCCGGGATCAGCGGGAGGCTGAACTTCAGCGCGTAGCGCCAGTAAGCGATATTTATAATCTTCTTTCCCTGCGCGATCATGAGTGCGGCGACGATGAAGCCGCCGATGATCATCGGGATATAGTAGCCGCCGATGCGCAGCGCCACGAGAGCGTCCTCGCGGCCGTTTTTTTTGCCGAGCCAGATCAGCAGGACGGACAGAAGCGTCGCCGGGACGACGGTCGCCGCAGTGAACGTCGTGCTGGCCTTGTAGCGCATCATCTGTTTTTCACGTCTTTGGAAATAAAAAATGCTGGTGTGCGCGTACAGATACAGAAACATGATATAGAGCATGAAATCTGTCAGGACGAAGTTCGTCGCCAGACAGAGATTCTGGATCGGATCCTTGAAGAGCAGAAACAGCCCGAAAAATACGGTGATCGAGAGGTAGGACAGCGTCTGCACGCTGGAGACATACTCGTTGAAGCGCTCCTTCACGTCGTATTTGGCCCGCTCGACGCTGCGCCACAGGCACAGGGAGAAGACCGGCATCAGGATCAGCAGCCAGGACTCGAAGATCTTCACCTGATTGAACTGCGGTTTGGAGAGCAGCCTTGTGTAGACCGGGGTCATCAGAAACGTGATCCCGCGCACGAAAAGCTGCGCCACGACATAGAAGATCCCGGCGGTGAGGGCGGTCTTGTTCAGAGTTTTCTTTGACTGGTCGGACATGCTGTTCTCCTTTGTGCTATTCGTGCTTCATGCATTATGGTTACCCGGACGCCCTTGCAGGGATTGGTCAATGCCACGGCAAACACGCTTCCGCTCGAATCGGCCACGC
>CANQIW010000118.1 GCA_947624055.1 uncultured Lachnospiraceae bacterium | reverse complement strand
CAGAATTTGCCTGAAAAATCAGTTGATTATTGAAGCATACTAAAGTATACTATTTACAAGAACTGCAAGTACGTTCCTGGGGTGTACGAGAGTCCTAGTATTTTGAACCTACATTTACTTTCATGGGATTCCTATATCGCACAGCCTATGTCAGGCCTCCGTTTGCAGTGGAAGACAGACACCTGTGCTGCGGTTACCCACCTAGCTTTGCTAGGAGTCAAAATTTAGGATACGGCATTCTGGGTCAAATGACAGGCGGAACTCCTGGTGGATGTTCCGCCCGTTTTACATTTAAAATAAGTTGCTATATAGAGCCGCTTTACAAAACTGACTTTCGAAATTATAATGAGATTTGCCGGGCTGTGAAACAGCCCTGTATGCTGCGTTTGCGAATTAACTTATAAGGGGGGATATATCATGGCAGTATTGGTCACCGGCGGCGCCGGGTACATAGGGAGCCACACCTGCGTGGAGCTTCTCGAGAGTGGATATGAGGTCGTCGTGATGGACAACCTTTACAATTCCAACGAGAAAGCGCTGGAGCGCGTGGAGCAGATCACCGGGAAAAAGGTGAAGTTTTACAACGTCGATATGCTGGACAAGGAAGCGGTGGACAAGATCTTCGAGAATGAGAAGATCGATTCGGTCATTCACTTCGCGGGCTACAAGGCCGTGGGCGAGTCCGTGCGCAAACCGCTCGAATATTACCACAACAACATCACAGGTACGCTGAACCTCTGCGACGTCATGCGCAGGCACGGCGTGAAGAAGATCATCTTCAGCTCGTCGGCGACGGTCTACGGCGATCCGGCGTTCGTGCCGATCACGGAGGACTGTCCGAAGGGACAGATTACGAATCCGTACGGGCAGACGAAGGCGATGCTCGAACAGATCCTGACGGATCTGCATGTGTCGGATCCGGAGTGGAGCGTGGTGCTTCTGCGCTATTTCAATCCGATCGGCGCGCACAAGGCCGGCATCATCGGAGAGGATCCGAAGGGAATTCCGAACAACCTCGTGCCGTACATCGCACAGGTGGCAGTCGGCAAGCTCGAAAAGCTCGGCGTGTTCGGGAATGACTATGATACACTGGATGGCACGGGCGTGCGCGATTACATCCATGTCGTGGATCTCGCGAAGGGTCACGTTAAGTCGATGAAGAAGTTTGACGATGAGCCGCAGGTGCGCATCTACAACCTTGGCACGGGCAAGGGATACAGTGTGCTGCAGGTGCTTCACGCGTTCGAGAAGGCCTGCGGGAAGACGCTTCCCTACGAGATCAAGCCGCGCCGCGCGGGCGATATCGCGCAGTGCTACGCGGACCCGTCGAAGGCGAAGGCGGAGCTCGGCTGGGAGGCGCAGTACGGCATCGAGGAGATGTGCGCGGACTCGTGGAGATGGCAGTCGATGAACCCGAACGGGTATAACGATTGATGGATGGAAAATGGACATTCCTGCAAAACGGATGACAGTTGTCTGGAAAACTGATTCATTAAGTATAGCAGGAAGCAGGGGAAGGCTGTTGTGACATGTCAAAAAAAGACAGAAATGATCAGATTCCTACTCCGGACAGTTATGTTAGCATCATGTTGGATCGGATTGGTTATACGCAAAATATAACAGGAAAAACAATTCTCGAGAACTCATGTGGGGAAGGAAACATACTTGTCTCTATTGTGAAACGGTATATTACAGACGCGAGAAGGATAAATTTGTCTGAAGAGGAAATCAGAGCGGGTCTGGAAAGAGATATTATTGCTTTTGAAATAGATAAAGAGCAAATAAATATCTGCAGAAAGCGATTAAACGATATATGTGTGGAGAAAAAAATTCCTCCTGTTCGATGGAATATTATAAACGAGGATTTTCTCAGATACAATTTTGCAGAAAAAAAGGTTTCATATATAGTAGGAAATCCACCATATATTACTTACCATGATATCAAAGAAGAAGATCGAAAGTTTCTGAAAGCTCATTATACGGTCTGCCAGAAAGGGCGTTTTGACTACTCATATGCTTTTATTGAGGCAAGTGTAAATGCCCTTAAGCCTTCAGGAAAAATGATATATTTAGTGCCATTTAGTATTTTGCGCAATTATTATGCGAAGGAATTGAGAAGATATATCTGGAAAGAGTTAGTTGATATTATTGATCTTAGCGGGAAAAATGTATTTTCCGGGATTACCTGCTCGAACATCTTTTTGGTGATCGAAAAAGGAAATACTGCCTCGGAAGTCCTATATGAGAATTTTGAGACAGGCGAGAGACGCTATATTGACCGCAGACAATTAAATGAGGATGGCTCTAAGTGGGTTTTTCATGATATGAGTATGGGAAAGAACCAATTTGGAGATCATTTCAATGTTTACAACAGTGTGGCTACGTTATTGAACGATGCCTTTTTGATCTTTCCGGAGAAACAGGACAACGTATTTTTCTATGTGGGAGATAATAAGATTGAAAGAACTGCATGTCAGCCGGCCATAAGCACCCGAAGTAGAAAAAGATCCGGGAAGAAACAATCGCCATACATTATTTTTCCGTACATTAAAAGGAAGGATGGCGTTGGCGGGTATTCGGAAGAAGAGTTCCAAAAACTGTATCCGTATACATACGAGTATATGAGCCAATTCAGAGAAAAACTGAAAAAACGGAAAGCTGATACGAATGCAAAATGGTATGAGTATGGCCGCTCTCAGGTTCTGAATGAATTATGGCAGGATAAACTTATTATGCCAATGGTGATAACAAACCAGGCAAAAGTATATCAGGCGGACAAAAAGACAGTTCCGTTTGCAGGTTATTTTATTACAAAAAAGGAAGGTTCAAAATATACATTAAAAGATGCAAAACAAATATTACAGGACGGAACATTCTATCGGTATGTAAAGGAAGTCGGTACGCCGACTACGGAAACTTCTTATCGCGTTTCTGTAAATGATATTAAGAAGTATACGTTTGAGTGAGAGGTTCAGATGACAAAAAATCTTCAATTCAGAACAAATTCCAGACATATAGGACAGTTGGGAAGAGAGCTGGTTACGGATTTTGTGACAGCTCTCGTTGAGCTTGTCAAGAATTCCTATGATGCGGATGCCGGAAGTGTTCTGATAAGAATTGAAAATGCCAACACACCGGAAAGCCGGATCATTGTGGCCGATACGGGCTGCGGAATGACACAGGAAGAATTTGAGAAGCATTGGATGGTAATAGGAACGAACAATAAGCTGAGCGCTCCATATTCTCCGGGAGGAAGAAAACGAGCCGGAAAAAAGGGAATTGGCCGTTTTTCGGTGGAACGTCTGGCAGAACGTGTAACAATCTATTCCTACACGGAAGAGGAGGACTATCGGGTATCCATAAACTGGAATCGGTACGAAGAAATATCCGTGACGGGTCTGAAACAGCGGATTCAGATCCTGCGAGGCAAGCGCGATGCGGCAGCGGCGAAGTACATTTCAAATCAGGTAGAATACTATCTGTCGTTGAGGCTGAACGGTGAGGGCAGTAAGGATCAGATGTATGTGCGGGAGCTGACCATGCATCTGATCGATGACTATAAAACAGCGTATGAATCATCTTTTCTTGAAATGCTGGAAAAGGTTGTTCTGCCTATCATGGCAAAGCAGGAGAAACTTGAACTGAGACTGGAGGATATCGATAATCCACTGGAAGAGATTACGAATCGGGAAAAGGAGGAGACTTACCGATTACTCTGTCAAATTCACGAGCAGGAAAGTGGAAACACCCGAAAACCAGTGACAGGGATCGTCATGGTTTTGGATCGGCTCCGGGATAACTGGCGGCAAAAGGATATTGATAAATTGCAGAAGGAGTTGCGACTGCTCGTCGCGCCGGAGTTTATTGAGAGAAATCCGTTTCGTATTCATCTGACAGCGGATCAGTTTAAAATCCCGGAGGAGATGTCGCTTAATTCGGTTTTGAATCTGAATTTTGCTCATATCACTGCGCGTGTCTATGGGCATGGAAGCAAGTCGGAGATTATTTACAGCGATAAGGATGGCCGCAAGGAAACATTTCACGCGAACTACGACACGGCGCTGGTATGCGGAGATTTTGCGTTTGAACTGTACTACTTTCTCCGTGACTCAGCGCATATGGGGAATGAGACGTACAATTACAGGTTTGCGCTTCGGATACTGGATATATATTGCGGAATAAAAATATACAGGGACAGCTTTCGCGTGAAACCGTATGGCGATCTAGGAAACGACTGGCTCGAGCTGGACAAATCAAAGGTTAGTGATACGCATGGGTATCGCGTCGGCAATAACCAGACGATCGGAGTGATCCGGATATCCGATGAGAGCAACCCGCTGCTGATAGATGCCACAAATCGCGAGGGTATTATTGAGAACGAAGCTTATGAGCAGATGCGTGACTTTATACTGGAATGCATCAATGTTATCTCCAATATCAGAAAGGAGGCGTACGAGAAAACCAGAAGTAAACTGGATCGGGCAAAAGACGAACAGAAAAAGCAGAAGGGAAAAGCGCAGGAATACCGAAAAGCACAGGATATTCGGTATCGGGATACGCTTGATCTTTTGGAAAAATCCGCCTCCTATGAGGAGATTAAAGCTTCTTTTATACACTTGAGGGATGCAGAGAAAGCCTATCACAAGGCGGCAGAGGAACAATATGAAAAGACGGAAGACGCCTATCAAAGCTATGTGGAATTTCAGGAGACAGAATTGTCCATGTATAAAAATCTTGCTTCTCTGGGGATTTTGACAGGTAGTTTCGGTCATGAGACGCAGGATATCATTGCAAGGATCGAAAATTCTCTGTCATTTTACAGAGGATTGGAACTTTCTGTCGACAACCCGTATTTTAAGGCGATAACCGAGACGATCACCTCTGATTTCGCGCGAATATCAGGCTACAGTAAGATGATCGTGGAGTTTTTGAGAAAGAAAAAGCGGAGCCCGGAAGAAGATCTCGATTTTGGGAAAGTGCTGAACGGAGTCTGCAGATTATATATGGGTATGCTACGCGCGTTTCACATACATTTATCGTGGACATCTTCTGAGGATATTTGTATGACCATGCGGCAGATTGATCTTGAATCTATCATTATAAACATGATTACAAACGCCTTTGAACAGGTAAAGAGCTTGTCAGTGAAGGAAATCTGGATTATCTTTGAACAGCAGGAGAATGATATTTTTCTGTGTTTTGAGGACAGCGGTCGCGGGGTGCCTCCGGAAGAAAGAGAAAAGATATTTCAACCATTCAAGACGTCAAAGGAGGATGGAATCGGACTTGGTCTGAATATTGTAAAGGACATTACGGAAAGCTATGGAGGAACAGTGCACGTTTCAGATTCAGAGCATCTTAGGGGAGCTAAATTTACCGTACACTTTATCAAAAAGGAGGCGTCTTAATGCAGACATTGACAGGATTGTATATAGAAGACGAACCGAATAATCTTATTGTAACCCAGGGCTTATTCAGTTTTTATCCGGAGATTAAGCTGATCGGGCTGGATCACTATCCGCAGAAATTAGAAGGGCTGTACGAAGTTGTAATTGATAAGAATGTGGATTTTCTGCTGATAGATCACGAATTGGATAAGATGTCTGTTCCCTATAAGGGAATTGACGTTCTGAGAGAGATCAGACGGCACGACAGCAACATATATGCGGTTCTCTTGACGAATTATTCGTTGGATGATTACAAAGGAGAACTTGGCGAATATGACTTCCAATTAAATAAAGGGGATCTGTCAGACCCGGAAAAAATGAAAGCGCTGGTAGCTAAGATCAAGCGTGCCTGCGCGCTGAGAAGTGATAACGACGCGTTGGCTGATATGGAAAAGAGACAAGATGAGTTGCAATATTTGTTGGAACAGATCAAGAGTGCGGTCGGGAAGGATTGAGAATGGACTATAAGAGAAAACGCCACTGGGTAAAATACCGATCAGATAAGTGCAAAATGTATCTGCGAAACGACTTTCGATTTGAGTGTGCCTATTGCAGGGTGCGTGAGCAAGATAACGCATGCGGTGAAGCTTATTTTGAAATGGATCATTTTGTTCCGCGAGGCTCATCTGAGGAAAATGATTCGGACAGTTATGATAATATAGTGTATTCTTGTGAAAAATGTAACAGAACAAAATCAAATCAAAATATTTCATTGATTCTCGATCCTTGCCGGGATGATATCTATGGTGGTGACAATCCCCATATCAGAAAGACTGGAGCAGAGAATCAATACAGACTGCAGGCGGTCACGGAAAAAGGGCAGGCTTTTATTGACGCTTTGCAATTGAATTCTCGATTTTATCGGGAGGCGCGTCAAAAACAAGAAAAAAATGAGTATGTGCGTAATGCGATGATTACTTTGCTAAAGGATAATTTCACAGATAATGTGCCGGAAGCTGTTTTGACGTTAATAAAGTATTTGGATGATGTAGAAGAAAGTTTTTTGACAGACGAATTTCGGTGTGGATTTTCTAAGGCAGGGGAAAGGCTGTATTTGGTTCTGAAAGAGTTAGAAAAAAGAGGGATTATTCATCAGCTTTTGCTTGGGGACGATGATTTGGATATCACCTTAGAATGGCAGGGTAATACATACTATTGCGAAGTGCTCACGAGCGATTTCATGGGAACAGATGGACGCAAGCCACGTATATTGAATGAAAAAGCGGAGGCATGGGAAAAGTCGGGGAAGGACTGTGGTGTTCTGTGTTATTATGGAAATACAGGTGTTTTGAAATTATTTATGTTCCAAAGTAAAAAAGGTCTGGACGAATCTATTATTTTATGAGAGAATGAGTAGAAATATAAGTAACAAAATACATACTGAAAGGAGTAATACAATGATTTATTCACGCGAAGTAGAAGAGATGTGCCCGGTCGCT
>CANQIW010000117.1 GCA_947624055.1 uncultured Lachnospiraceae bacterium | reverse complement strand
ACCTCTTGCTGTATTAATTTAAACCATTATAGCACAGCTTTTCCAATTAGTGAACATTTTTTACAATTATTTCTTTTCTTTTTCATAGTTTTTTATTATAAATACCACATATATGTTTTTGATTCTACATCTTGTGTTATCAGAATTTTATCAATTCAATATTCCTATTCGATTATTTTTGTTTATTATCACCGTTTATCGCCTCACCTCGACAAATTCGCCTGAGAATTCAGACTTTTTAAGTTACTGTCTGATTTTTCTGTTTTGCCGGATTTTCGGGACAGCTGCCGCATGCGCATCGGAGGTCATCTACAGTCCGTTTATAAAAAGTATTGGATTTTTTTATTGAAGAGCGTATACTGTAATAAAGAAAAACATATCGCTCCCGTTCCGCCTGACAGGGACGGAGGCGTCTCAGGAAAAACCTCACACAGGTTGCAGCCGGACGGTCTGCCCAGACAAGCCGGGCTGCGGACATACATATTAATCAGATAAAGGAGATTCTCAATGTATCAGATAGATTATGACCGGCCGGTACATGTACACTTCATAGGGATCGGAGGAATCAGCATGAGCGGGCTGGCGGCCGTGCTTCTGAAACGCGGTTTTCCCGTGAGCGGCTCCGATTCGCACGAAAGCCCGCTGACCCGATGGCTCGCTGAGCTCGGAGCCTCCGTCTCCTGTCCGCAGAGCGCCGACAATATCAGAGACGGCATCGACGTGGTCGTGTACACGGCCGCGATCCATCCGGACAATCCGGAATTCCAGGCGGCAAAGGCAAAAGAAATTCCCATGCTGACGCGGGCCGAGCTTCTCGGTCAGCTCATGAACAACTACGGCACTTCCGTGGCTGTGTCCGGCACGCACGGGAAGACGACGACGACTTCCATGCTCTCACACATCATGATGCGCTGCAATCTGGATCCGACGATCTCGGTCGGCGGAATTCTTCCCTCCATCGGTGGCAATGTCCGCATCGGCGCCTCCGATTATTTCCTGACAGAGGCCTGCGAGTACACGAACAGCTTTCTGAGCCTGTTCCCGACTCTGGCGGTCATTCTCAACATCGACGCCGATCATCTGGACTTCTTCAAGGATCTCGATGATATCCGCCGCTCCTTCCGGCGCTTCTCCGAACAGGTTCCAGCGGAGGGCGCGCTGGTCATCAACGCGGGGATTCCCTGCCTCGAGGAGCTCACAGCCGGTCTGCCCTGTCATGTCGTCACCTACGGGATCGGCCGGGGCGATTTCCGTGCCGCCGATATTTCTTACAATGAACAGGGCTTCGGCAGCTTTGACCTCCTGAGAAACGGGGATCTTCTCGGACATTTCACGCTCTCCGTCCCGGGTGAGCACAATGTCTCCAATGCCTGCGCGGCGCTCACGGCCGGTTTCCTGCTCGGACTTCCCGCCGAGGCGATGGCGGAGGGGCTCGCGGAATTCCGGGGGACGAACCGCCGCTTCCAGAAAAAGGGGGAGATCGGCGGCGTGACGATCATCGACGACTACGCGCATCATCCGACAGAGATACGCGCTACGCTCAATGCCGCAAAAAAGCTGCCCTACCGCCGGGTGTGGTGCGTCTTCCAGCCGCATACCTACTCCCGCACGAAGGCTCTGATGGATGATTTTGCGGATGCGCTCTCCATCGCCGACAAGGTCGTACTCGCCGACATCTACGCCGCGCGGGAGACGGACACACTCAGGATCAGCTCCGATCATCTGCGGCAGAAGCTCTGCGATATGGGCAGGGATGCCTGCTATTTCCCGACCTTCGATGAGATCGAGACCTTCCTGCTGGAACATTGCGCTCCCGGCGACCTGCTGATCACAATGGGCGCCGGCGACGTCGTCCAGATCGGTGAAAAACTGCTCGGTCTGTGAGCATTCTCCTGAAATATTTATGAACAAATTTTTCCACAGCGAAAATCATTGCCCGCGCGCAGGATTTTCGCTGTTTTCCACATTATCCACATACTTATGCACAATTGAACCGTTTCCTGCGCTCCGTTCTTCTGTGGACAACGCCGTTGACATAACATTTCGACAAGATTCTCGCCGCATCCGCAATTTCTCCCTTCACTCTGTATTATTGTCAACTTTTTATCCACATTATCCACACAATCCACAGAATCTTTCGTCCAAACAGGCGCGTAAAATGGCTGTTCTCATTTCCGGAAAATTATGCTATACTCATGTTTAGTTCATTACGGTATCGATATCCCGGAGGGAGAGACCATGAAGATCTTCACAGATGCCCCCGAGGGCATGACGGTCGTACAGAACGCCTTCATCGACCGTTTCATGCCGCATGCGAACGGGGAGTTTGTCAAAGTATATCTGTATCTGCTCAGATGCGCCGACTCGGGGCAGGAGCTTTCGCTCGCCTCGATCGCGGACGTCTTCGACCACACGGAAAAGGATGTTCATCGCGCGCTCGCGTACTGGGAAAAGCAGCAGCTCCTGAAGCTGAAGCTGTCAGATGAGAAGGTGATCCTGTCCGTCACGTTTCTTACGCCTCCCTCAGAGGAGCGCGCAAGCCGCGCACCGGCCGATTCCGGACTCTCCGCCGGCCGGAAGCAGAACTCTGCGGATTCCGGCTCAAACCCGGATCCGAAGAAGAGCACCGCGAACGAGCCCCTCTCGATCAGGGAGGAGGACAGGCCAAGCCGCGCCCGCGTCGAAACGCTTTCCGCTCAGACAGAGATCAAGGAATTGTTCTTTGCCGCTGAGCAGTATCTGAAGCGCCCGCTGTCCTCAATACAGCAGAACGATCTCATCTATTATTATGACACACTCCACTTTTCGCTGGAGCTGATCGAATATCTGCTTGAGTACTGCATCTCCAGGGGCGCCACGAGCCCGCATTATATGCAAAAGGTTGCGCTCGGCTGGGCGAAGGCCGGCATCACTACCGTAGCGGAGGCCAAAGAGGAAACGAATCTGTACAACAAAAATTATTATGCTGTCCTCAACGCTTTCGGTCTCAAGGGACGAGCCCCGGCGGCTCCGGAACAGGAACTGATGACCCGCTGGTTTAACGAGCTCGGCTTTTCCATCGATCTCGTTCTGGAAGCATGCAGGCGCACGATCCTCCAGACCCACCAGCCCAGTTTTGAGTATACGGACACCATTCTCACAAAATGGCATAAGTACAACGTGACGTCCATGGCTGACGTCGCTCGTCTGGA
Source organism: uncultured Lachnospiraceae bacterium (assembly GCA_947624055.1). Classification (GTDB taxonomy): domain Bacteria; phylum Bacillota; class Clostridia; order Lachnospirales; family Lachnospiraceae; genus Choladousia. The sequence goes on along the minus strand of CANQIW010000117.1, from coordinate 3,713 downwards.
CAAAGAGCACAAGCAGACACAGGCAAAGCCTTCGGCCCAAACACAGCCGGCTTCCTCCGCCTCCAACCGCTTCAACAATTTCTCTCAGAGGAAATACGATTTCACCCAGATTGAGAAAAAACTGAACAATATCACCTAGCAGGAGGCCGCAGACGCCGGCCGTTCCGGACAGGGAGAAGAACTATGGGACTGACAAACACGCAGTACAACAGGATCATGAGGGACTATCAGAATCAGCAGATCAAAGACCAGAGGGAGCTTGCCGCCCGCACAGAGGAGGTATACAGCCGTTATCCCGAGCTGTCCGAGCTCGACGCTCGCATCGCCTCCGCCAGCACGGCCTGCGCCCGCCGGCTTCTCTTGGACGACTCCGCCTCCCTGGAAGAGCTTCGCTCTGAGATCGCGCGTTATTCCGCCCAAAAGGCCGCGATCCTCCGGGAGGGCGGTTTCCCTGCCGATTATCTGGAGCCGAAATACCGCTGCGCCGATTGTAAGGATACCGGCTATATCGACGGCAAACGCTGCCACTGTTTTGATCAGGCGGCTATCGATCTGCTGTACACGCAGTCCAATCTGCGCGAGATCTTAAATGAAGAAAATTTTTCCCGCTTTTCCCTCGAATATTATTCCGCGGAGAATATCGACCCGCTCACCGGCCTCTCCTCTTTGCAGACGGCCACGCGGGCGTTCACGGAGTGCAAACGTTTCGCACAGGATTTTGACCGGAAATTTGAGAACATCTTTCTCTACGGGGATACAGGGCTCGGCAAGACCTTCCTCGCGCACTGCATCGCAAAGGAACTGCTAGAGAGCGCCCATTCCGTGGTTTATTTCTCCTCGTTCGGCCTGTTCGAGCTCTTTGCGGACTCTGCGTTCCGCAGAAAGGAAGAAACCGGACAGACGATCAGGGAGGAGCACATTTTCGACTGTGATCTGCTCATCATCGACGACCTCGGCACAGAGTATGTGAACGGTTTCGTCTGTTCTGAGCTGTTCCATGTGCTCAATGAGCGAATCCTGCACAAGAGAAGCACGCTGATCTCGACCAACCTTCCGCTGGAGACCTTTGCCCAGACGTATTCGGAGCGTATTTTTTCACGTATTTCCAGCAACTATATCATGCTTCGGATGACCGGCGACGACATCCGCCTGAAGAAGAAATTTTCCTTCTGAAAAGCTTGACCGGCGTCTAGGAACTGGTATATATTACAAACGTCGTCAGGAGGTTCTGCCGACGGCTCTGCACAAAATTTCATTCTTATATGACATCATGTCCGGAGAGGAGCATACCGATGGAATTTCAATCCGCAAACGAAAGAAACCTTGAAATGATACCTGTCGGAGAGCTTGGCATTATCGCGCTGAAGAGCTGCGAAACGCTCGGGAAAAAGATCGACGATCATATCGTCCAATGGCGCAGGGAGCGAGAACATGAGCATCTGGGAAGCCCGCTTCTGCAGACCTATTCCAGGGATTCTTATCTCGTCGATACCAACATCCCCCGTTTTGGCTCCGGCGAGGCAAAAGGCATCATCAACGACTCGGTCCGCGGCGACGATCTCTATATCCTCGTGGATGTCTGCAATTACAGCCTCACCTACTCGCTGTGCGGACACACGAACCACATGTCCCCGGACGACCACTTTCAGGATCTGAAGCGCATCATCGCCGCCGTCGGCGGCAAGGCGCGCCGCATCAACGTCATCATGCCTTTCCTCTACGAGAGCCGCCAGCACCGGCGCACCGGCCGCGAATCGCTCGACTGTGCGCTCGCGCTGCAGGAGCTCGTCAAGATGGGCGTGGACAATATCATCACCTTCGACGCGCACGATCCGCGCGTGCAGAACGCGATCCCACTGCACGGCTTCGAGACGGTACAGCCGATCTATCAGTTTATCAAGGGTCTGTACAAGGCCGCCCCGGATCTCAGGGTCGACCCGGAGCATCTGATGATCATCAGCCCGGACGAGGGCGCCGCAGGCCGCGCGATCTACATGGCGAACCTGCTCGGCGTGGACATGGGGATGTTCTACAAGAGACGCGACTACGCGCATATCGTGGACGGCCGCAACCCGATCGTGGCCCATGAATTCCTGGGATCCGACGTCAGCGGCAAGGACGTCGTGATCCTCGACGACATGATCTCCTCGGGCGACAGCATGATCGACGTCGCCACGGAGCTGAAGAAGCGCAACGCGTCCCGGATCTTCATCTGCTCAACCTTCGGTCTGTTCACGAACGGTCTCGAGAAATTCGACCGCGCGCACGAGCAGGGTCTGTTCTACGCGATGCTGACGACCAATCTGGTCTACCAGACGCCGGAGCTTCTGCAGAAGCCGTACTACACCGGCTGTGACCTGAGCAAATACATCGCGCTGCTGATCGACACGCTGAACCACGACGGCTCGGTGAGCGACCTGCTCAACCCGGTCGACCGCATCAACGCGTTCCTCGCGAAGCACAGGGCATAAGAGAAAAAAATTTCATTTATTATTTCTCTATGTAATACTGCGCCTGCGCGTGCCAGAGCTCATAGTATTTGCCGCCCTTGTCGGCGACCAGCTCGTCGTGCGTCCCCCGCTGGACGATACGGCCTTCATGGAACACGGCGATCTCGTCGCAGAATTTGCAGGAGGACAGGCGGTGCGAGATGTAGATCGCGGTCTTGTCGCCGGTGATCTCGTCGAACCTGCTGTAGATCTCCGCCTCCGCGATCGGGTCGAGCGCCGCGGTCGGCTCGTCCAGAATGATAAACGGGGCGTCCTTATAAAGCGCCCGGGCGATCGCGATTTTCTGCGCCTCTCCGCCCGAGATCTCTACTCCGTCTTCCGTAAAATCCTTGTACAGCTGGGTATCCAGCCCGTCGGGCAGGGTCTCCAGGCGCTCTTTGAAGCCCGCGTCGAGCAGGGCTTTTTTTACTTTCATCCCATTGTAATCCACACGTCCCGCCACATTGCTGCCCAGCGGCTGAGAGAGCAGCTGGAAATCCTGGAACACGATGGAGAAAATGTCCATGTAATCCCGATAGTTGTATTTGCGGATGTCGATGCCGTTTAAGAGGATCTGACCCTCCTGCGGATCGTACAGGCGGCACAGCAGCTTGATAAAGGTCGTCTTGCCGCTGCCGTTCTCCCCCACGATCGCCAGACGCCGCCCGACCTTGAACTTCATGCTGACGTTTTTCAGCGCCCAGAGCTCAGAGCCGGGATAGCGGAACGAGACGTTCCGGAATTCCACCTCATACTGCCGGTCGGAGCGCTTCTCCGTGGTCAGGCTTCCCTGGTACATCGCGTTGGGGATATCCAGAAATTCGAAGGTCGTATCCAGATATCCGGCGTTCGTCCTGAGCAGCCCAAACTGTCCTGTCAGCTCAAAAATACTTTCCGCCATCGCTGTCACAGCGCCCACATACTGGGTGACACTGCCCACGTCGAAAGCGCCCGCCCAGGCCTTCAGGCAGGTGAACACATAAATGCAGCCGGTGATCACCACCGTGATCCCTGTCCCAAGACCACTGTAAATGCCAATCGGTCCCCTCGCCAGCTTCGCTATAGCTCCGTCCGCGCCGAACTCCATGTTTTTGCTCCAGTATGCGCTGATGAGGTTCTGCTGATCATACATCCGGATATCTGTTCCGCGTTCTTTCTTCAGGCCGATGAAGCCAAAGAAACCGAACAGGCGGTTGCCGAAGGTGGCCTCTTCCACCTCTCTTC
>CANQIW010000116.1 GCA_947624055.1 uncultured Lachnospiraceae bacterium | reverse complement strand
CCCGTCCATGCCGGAAAAGCCGCCGACAATACCTGCCGCAGCGCCCGTCAATCCAGTTGCGCTGATCGTGGCTGCCGTATCCCCGCTGTCCGTCGTCGGAGCAGCGCTCTTTTCTGACGGCCTGCCGTTGACGCACGCGCGGATATCGCCGCCCGCCGTGGCCGCCCAGTCGCCGAGAATACCGCCGGCTGTGCCGCTTGCGCCTACCATACCGTAATTCGCGCAGTCCTGTATGCTGATTTCGATCCCCGGATTGGCGTCCGCGTCCAGCGCCACCTGTCCGATGACGCCTCCCGCCGCCTGTCCGCTGCTGCTGACATTCGCGTAATTCCTCAGGCGGTTCACCTCCAAGGTGGAGGCGTACACACCGACTATACCGCCGACCGGACCCGCCGCGGATCCGCTTGCAGTCACACTCCAGCTTCTTCCGCTGTTCGTATCATGAATCGAGGCGTTCCCCTCGTTGAGCCCCACAATGCCGCCGGCCGCCAGCGCGTCCGTAGCGGTAACCGTCAGCTGCAGCGCATCGTCGCCGGTCTCCTCGTCTGAGGTCGGCGCAACGTTTCTGATCACGGCGTTCCCCGTGTTGCTGCCCGCGACGCCGCCCACATAGCTTCTGCCGGAACCGCTGACGCTCAGTGTGCCGCTGCTGCCGGACGCGAGCTTGCGGATCTCGATGATGCCGTTCCCGGCGTTGACTCCGGCAATGCCGCCGTAGGACATCGGAGTCTGTCCGCTCCCGCTGCCCGTCACGCTGCCGGTGAAGATCAGATTGCGGATCGTTCCTTCGTTCCGTCCCGCGATGCCGCCAATCGTCGCCGGATTCTGCACCGCTGCAGCCGCAGCCGTATCACCGCCCGCCGTCGCTCCATCCGTCGACGCAGCGATGTCTGTCAGCGCAAGGTTGACCAGCGCGTAATCCGCTCCCGCCGGCTGACCCTCCGGGCTGTATTTGTCAATCGTACCATAGTTCTCACCGGCAACGCCGCCCACGTTGGCCGCGGCGGACGCCGTAACCGAAATCGCGTTTGATGCAATATCACTCATCAGAAGCGTTCCGTTGTTCAGCCCTGCGATACCGCCGGCCCGGCTGCCGCCAGTTACCGCGATCTTCGCGCCGATATTCTCTATGCTGCCCGTGTTGGTATTGGTTCCCGCGATGCCGCCGACGCTCGCGTCTGCCCGGTTCGCCGTGCCCACCTGAATGACAGCGGTCTCCGCCACACCGAGAATCGTCCCGTAGTTGATCCCGGCAACGCCGCCAACATCCGTACCTGCCGCAGTAACATTTATAGATGTTGTGGTGGAAACGCCTTTTATCTCACCGTAGTTCTCCGCGGCCACGCCGCCGACCACGCTGCCGCCGCCGACCATCTGAGCCGAGCTTTCCTCGATCCGGGCAAGAGTCCTGCTCCCGTCCGCGGCCGCGACATAGCCGTTGATACCGGCCACGCCGCCCACGTTGTTTCTTTGAAGCGCGCTCACATTCGCTGCGGTACAGTTGATGATCGTACCCTCATTGACCTCCGCCAGTCCGCCGAGGTATGTCGCGCTGTTGGCTGTCACCCCCGAGCCGTCCGGAGTACTTATCTGACAATTCTCAAGCGTCGTGTTCTCCGTGACATAGCCGATGATGCCGCCGCTTAAGCTGTATTTCCTGTCCTCGCCATATTTCTGCAGGCGTTCCGGAGTAGTCGACAGAGCGCTCGTCGCCGTCACCGAAGCACTGGCTGTATAATCCTTTATCGTAAGCTTTGTATTCGCCGCGTTGTAGCCGATCAGTCCGCCCGCGCAGACCTGCGCCGATACCGCCCCGGCCGACGATCCGCCCTGAATCGTGAGAGAGCCGCTCCCAGCAGACTCATTGTCCATCCCGAATACAGTGTCGGCAGCCATAAACGGATCTGTCCCGGATACCGTGTCTGTGGTCTGCCCCGCGGCATCGCACATGCGAATCACATCGCCGTCCGTGCCGTCCGCGCCGCTCGTCAAGAGTGTGGACAGCTGCTCTTTTGTCGTCAAACGGTTGTAGCCGAACAGCCCTCCGGCAAACGCGCTCCCGGCCGTCACCGCGGCTGTATTTCCATTCAGGCTGACAGTAACGTTTCCTTCAGGCGCAACGATGTTCGCGCCTGCGTATCCGCCCACATAGCTGTTACCGGATACGCCCGCCGCGCTCCAGCTGAGCGTGTTCTGAAGCAGCGCCGCGGATGTATTCAGCCCGGTCACGCCGCCCACGAAATTGTCGCCGGCAACGGTTATGTCATTGGTTGTGCATCCGTCCAGTGTACCTGCGTTCGCCGTGCCGTCATTGTAACCGGCCACGCCGCCCACGTAGTTGCGGCCCGTCACGCTGCCGCTGACAGTATTCCCGGAAACGCCGCCTCTGTTGCAGCCGGCAATGCCTCCCACAAAATCTGCGGATCCGCCGCCGAGCCCATCGGCCAGCTCTGCCGCCGCGTCGCTCAGAATGGAGGCAGAACAGCCTGCGATCGTTCCCGCGTTTGCGCCCGCGATGCCGCCTACATAGGCCGCACCCGGCTCGCCCGTCCCGCTCTCATCTACCGCCATCACAAGCCCGGAATAAGTCCATCCGGACACTGCAGCGCTGCCCGAAGAACCGGCAACAACATTGGTATGGTCGACCGTCCCCGGATCAGCCGCAGGATCGCTCAGCGCACCGTTCACGCCGACGATACCGCCCACGAAGCGTCTGCCGATCACCGCTGCGCTGCACGTCGACGCATCGCCTGTCAGCGAATTCGCGCCCGCATTCATGCCGACGACACCGCCCACGATATTCTCACCCAATATATAGGAAGAAACCTCCTCAGCTCCCACGGAACAGCCTGTGATGCTGGCAGAGCCGGTCAGATAACCCGCAATGCCGCCCACATAGTTCCCATGCAGCCGCTCTGCAATCAAGGTCGACAGATCCCCGGACGCCATGTCGCCCGCCTGCGGGGACGGCTTGCTGCTGCCGGAAATCGTCGCATCCTGCACATATCCGACGATACCGCCGATATATCTCGGATCCGTCGCTGACGAAGAAGCAGCCGATTCCGTTCTGGTAAGCGTAGTCCCTTCAGGCGCTTCCCAGCCGTATACAATACCGGTATTCTCTGCGCCTGTCAGGCTTGCCGCCCCCGCTGCTGCTGTGCCGTCAAGCGATCCGGTGATGCCTCCCACGTTCTCAACGCCGCACACCTCCGCTCCATTCTTCAGCCCCTCACTCAGAGCTTTTTCTGAGAAACCGACGATACCGCCGACATTCCTGCCGCCCATCACATAGCCGCTGAGCGTCTCCACGTTCTCAATCGTACCTTTGTTCTGTCCGCAGAACGCGCCGACATACTCGCCGGAAATATAATTGCCGTCCTCGCCAGACACGATGCCGCGCACATCCACGTTAGCCAGCTTGAGCCCGCTGATCGTCCCGCTGTTCTCCTGAACCAGCCCCGCCTTGCCAAGTACGGGGAGTCCGCTCTCTGTGCTCAGCCCCGGCTCGAGCGTCAGGTAATCAATCGTCCAGGGCGGACCTGCCTTCCCGGCATCACCGCCGCCGTCCTCTTCGTCCTTCTCCTCTTCCCCCGAATCCGCCGGCGCCGCCGCAGACGTCAGAGTGCTGTTCGCATTCAGCCGGGCGATCCCCGGGAACGCCGGATACCGGGTCCGCCCTCCCTCAGTCGCAACGGTATATTCAAACGGCTTCTGCTGATCATAGAACTTGGCCGTCGTCTTCGTCGCGGACGCCGCATCCGAGATGCTGCTTCCCTCTCCCTCAAAGGACAGCAGACCGTCCGATCCGCCCCACGCAAAACTGTTTATGATCTTATATGTAACCGTCTCCGAGCTCCCTGCACTCGCCGCGTCCTGCTCGCAAAAGCCGACGTTGTACAGATGCCGCGCGTTCGCGATCTCATACGCCGCACCAGAGTCCCCATTGTAGCCCGCAAAGAACACATTCTCCGGGGTCGTTTCCTGGCTGCCTGCCTCATTTGAAAGGATGGTAACCTTCGCGCACACTTCCTGCTTTCCATCCAGATCCAGACCGTAATGAACACCGGCGCCATCCGTATAGCTGAGACGGCGCGCGCTGTAGGTGGACATGAGCGCTTTTTCATAGGCGTCAGTGTCCGCCCCGGCAAGCTTCTCCGCGTCGACCAGATAAGAGTCCATCACATCGAGTGAGAGCGCGATGCCGCTGCCATAGTCGTCCTCGGAATCGTCCTGCACCAGATAGGCGTGGAATCTGACGGGCACTTCCGCGCCGCTTGAATCGTAGCCTTTCAGCGAAATGGGCTCTTTAACGCCGTTTGGATCATACAGCGTCACACTCTTGGCATCCACATAAGGATGCCCGCCCGCCTCACGAGTGACAAGGCCGACATTGTTGACCGTCTCCTGATCCAGAAGGATCTCTGCCAGATGCTTTTCCGTTCCATCTGTTCCCTTTTCATACAGATCGATCCGGTACTCCTGCGAGCCCTTCAGATACTGATATTTCTTCTCAAGGAACCACTGTACGTCCAGGGACTCCCCATTCACAATGCGCGCCTCGCTGAGCTTCAGCTCCTCCACCTTCGCCGGCGCATTCTCCGAAAGCTCGGTGCTGTAATAGCCGAGACCATTCTTCCTGCGGTAGGAATCGTCGCGCTTCGTGATGTTCAAGCCGCCCTCAGTCTCTCCGTAGGAGAAATCCAGATCCTTATCGCAGTAAAACACGCCCGACACAACACCGTCCGCGGCGTCAAACTCCACGCAGATCGAGGCGTTGTAAATGTCCACGCTCGTCACATAATCGCTCAGCAGCTCGAACAAAAGCTTCGTCTGCGGGTTAACGCTGCTGTCGAGCGGCGTACCACTCTTCACCGCGTTTTCGATCTTACTGAAATCCTCATTCGACATCATAAGGTAAGAGATCGTATCATAATTCTTCCGGGAACCGCTTCCATCGGAGGTATCAATATCCGCGAACGCGTCCTGCGGCACGTAGGTCGGATTGTGGTCTGTCAGATTCTCTACCTCCTCGCGGAGATTCTCCAGCTTCCCGCTGGCCTTGTAGTATGTAATCGCGGACTGCGCCGCGCTGAAAATCGTCTTCGCGTTCTCATTGTTGCGCTTGTATGTCGCGTAAAGAGAATACCCAAACATCCCTCCGACCGACGCCGCAGCCAGAAGTCCGATCAGGGCAAGCACCACAATCAGCTCCACCAACGTGAAGCCGCTGCCGCCGCACGCATTTCTGTTCACACGCACTCCCTGTGCACTCCTTTTTCTCAGTTTTCTCAGAACGCTCTCCATACCTTGCTTTCTCACTTCTGTTCCCCTTTTCCCCATGTCTGAATCAATTGAAATATACTGTATTTTTAAAAAAGGGCATAGAAACCCAATTGTTCCTTAAAGGATAACACATTTTTCTGTAAACTACAAGAAAAAAAAGGGCTGACGCCCAAAACATCAGTCCTTTTTACAGATTAAATCGTTTCAAAACTATGTGATAACTATGGATTTCTTCCACAGTTTATACCAAATCGTAATATTGCAATTTTAAATTATGTAATATTTCCCGCGGCTGTCATTCAAAATAGTCTGTTCAAGAATTTATCTGCTTTTCATCTGCTTTTATAGAATCCCTCTGCCTGCTCTTTTACTTGAAATATGCCTGAATAGGCGCGAATAGTTACTTAGATGATATAGACTTTTCTCTTATGTGGATTTCGATTTTCTCTTATCAGTCTCACTTCTCGTGTAATTGCCTGTCTGTACAGATGTTCTTTACATATATGTATATTCCCACATCAATGCATGCTCTCACATTGCTCCGAAAGTTGTCGGGCAAATTCCTCCACAGAAGACGCAGACGCCGCCAATTTTAAATATCTGCGCAACACATCACAATCTTTCTCTGCAGAAAGAACTTCCCTCATTTCATCCGAGACCTCGCCCGGAAGGTCAGCCAGCAAATCAAGGATAGACTCTGCCTTGCCTTTTACTACACCTTTTGCTTCGCCGATCTCAAATTGCTCCTGCAGCATCTCCTGCAATATCATAAACCTCGCCTCCCATTCCCGGCTTGCCTTTACCCGGCGCACTGCAGCCTGCAGCTGCCGCACGTAGCCGTCCTCCGAATCCTTCGTACTCTCCTGCAAGCTTAATCCTATGTATCTCAGAAAACTGACAAGACCCTCCGGCACTTCACCTAAATTTGTTCCGCGGGTACTCAGGAACATCGTCGTTAGACCGTCCTTCAGAGCAAACCCCTGCTCCTCAAGGCACATATTCTTGAATGTGTACCGATACTTTCCGCGATCAAACGGGTCAAAATCGCAGACAAAAATCACGTAGGCATCCGGTATGCTCCCATAACCATCGCCTCGCGCCAGCAGCTCCATATCGATCTGGCTGTGGTAATACCTTGCCCTGCGCGCAAGCGCCGGCTTCGGCACCACCTGCATCTCGACGTTAAACCGGGTATGATCCTCGTCGCTCGCCTCAACATCCAGCCGCACGCCCTTATACTCCGGGTGGTATACCAGACATTTCTCAATGCTGACTGTCAGCTTCCCGATTGGAATCCCCAGCGCCATCTCCAAAAACGGCCTGCAATTCTCCGGCTCGGACATCACTGCCCCGAACATGAAATTGTCTTTCAATGTCAGTGTTTCCAGTTTACTTTTATTGTTTTCTCTCATGCATTATCCTCCACACAAAGCAGAGGGATTCTATATAGGCATTATAGAACAAGTATGTTTCTATTGCAAGAAAATTTTCGAAGTAAACGTCAAATCATGCGCTTACTGATAAAGAGAACGCCGCTTATCAGCGACGTTCAGGTTTGCGGCATATTTCCGGGAGCTGCTCCGACCACGGAAGCAGGTCATCCAGTTCAGACGGATCAAGCCCGCCCTTTCGCTTATATCTTTCTGCTAATTCCGTAAGGATATAGCGGAAGTAAAAATACGGGTTGAGATGATTCAGCTTAGCGGTT
>CANQIW010000115.1 GCA_947624055.1 uncultured Lachnospiraceae bacterium | reverse complement strand
CTTCTGAAGCTCGGCGCGCAGAAGGTCGGCTGGATGACGAGCGGCGCGGCGTTCTCGGTGCTGGTCGTCAGCTATCTCTGGAAGAATCTGGGCTATGACATGATCCTGTGGCTGGCCGGACTTGCCGGAATCCCGGAGGACATCTATGAGGCGGCGCGCGTCGATGGGGCGGGCGAGTGGAAGTGCTTCACGAGGATCACAATCCCAAATCTTCTTCCGTCCCTGTACACGATCACAGTGCTGTCCTTCCTCAACTCGTTCAAGGTGTTCCGCGAGGCGTGGCTGGTCGCCGGGGATTACCCGCACCAGAGCATGTACCTGTTGCAGCATCTCTACAACAACTGGTTCCGCGAGCTGTCCTTCGACAAGATCTCGGCGGCCGCGGTCGTCAACGCGCTCGTGGTGCTGGCGCTGATCCTTGTGCTGAGACGCAGCTGGGAAAGAGAGTAGATTGTTATACAGTTATATTTTTGAAAAATGGGAAAGGGCGCAAACAGTATCGGAGAGGCGGACGGATAAGGTCTGAAATGACATGGAAAACAGAAAAAATATGTAGACAGCATTTGGAAAGTGAACGAAGAGCAGACGACCGGCATTAGGAAACGACAATTAGAGAATTATGAGAGAAGGGGAGCGGCGGGATGACGAGAAAATTAGTGAGGGGAATTACATATCTGCCGCTGATCCTGCTGGCCGGGGTCATCTGTTTTCCGGTACTGTTCGCGGCGACGGGCGTGTTCATGCAGCAGTGGGAGTTGGAGGATTATCTGGCTCCGGTGCTCGCGGGCACGGAGGGGATGGCGAAATGGCCTTTGCTGCCGCACGCTCCGACGCTGCGCTCGCTCGTGGAGCTTCTGCTGGACTCGCCGCAGTTCTTTGTGATGTTCTGGAATTCCCTGAAAATTTCCCTGTGCATCCTCGCCGGGCAGACGGTATTCGGCGTCCCGGCGGCGTGGGGACTTGCCCGGTTTGAGTTCCCGGGGAAGCAGGCGGTCCTTCTGCTGTATATCGTGCTGATGCTCATGCCGTTTCAGGTGCTTATGCTGCCCCAGTATCTCGTGCTGGATTGGTTTCACTTGCTGGACACGCACGCGGCGGTGATCCTGCCGGCAGTGTTCTCGACGTTCCCGGTGTTCATCATGTACCGTTTCTTCTGCGGGATCCCGGAGGCGATTTTGGAGGCGGCGCGCATCGACGGAGCGGGGCATTTGCAGATCTTCTTTCGGATCGGGATCCCGCTCGGGGCTGCGGGCATCGTATCCTCCGGCATTCTGGGATTTCTGGAATCCTGGAACATGATCGAGCAGCCGATGACGTTTCTGAAGACGAAATCACTCTGGCCGCTGTCGCTGTTTTTGCCGGAGATCGGGCTGGAGGAGGTCGGACTGGGATTCGCGGCGGCGTTCATGATGCTGGTGCCGGCTCTGCTTCTGTTCCTGAGCGGGCAGGAGTATCTGGAGCAGGGCATCGCGGCGGCCGCGCTGAAGGAATGAAGTAAGAATGGGTAAAGAAAGAGCGATCTGCTAATAGGAGAGTTTGGAGAGCCTGGAGAATTCGGAGAGCAGGCGGGAGGGGAGCAGTATGAAAAACGGAAAACTGGTGCGGATCACGGCGATGTTCTTTGCGCTTATGCTGTGTTTTACGATCCTGTCGCGCGCGGCGGATCAGCTGAGCGTTGCGGCGGTGACGACGGAACGGCCGCAGAACCGGATGATCGAGCACGCGGTCAGAACCTCGGGAAAAATCGTACAGAATCAGGAGCTGGCGGTGACGACGCTGCCGGATCAGCGTGTGACGGCGATCTACGTGCGCGAGGGACAGCGCGTGGCGAAGGGAGATCTGCTCTTTGAGGTCGATATGACTCTGCTTGAAGAACAGATCCTGAATCAGGAGCAGGAGATGGAGAAGCAGGAGCTGCTGGTGAAGGATGCGAAGAGCCAGAAAGAGGTCAGCGCGCAGCAGAGGGCGAATTCGCAGGCGCAGGCGGCAGAGCAATATTCACTGTCGACCAGACAGGCCGGGGTGCAGCTCTCGAGGGCGAAGCAGCAGCTGGATGAGGCGAAGAAGAAGCTGAAAAAATTCAGGAAATCCGTGAAATCCGGAAAGTCGGGGAGCTCAGGAAAATCCGGCAAAGCCGCAGCGGGAGATTCGGATGTTGAAGAGGCACTTCTGCAGGCGCTGCAGGACAAGACAGACGCGTACGTCGCGGCGCAGGGGGAGCTGCGCGCGCTGGAGTGGGAGATTGAGAACGCGGTCTACACGGCGAAACAGAACGCGGCAAACGGGATGACTGCTGCGGTAGCAGGGGGAGCTTCTGGAGCGACGTTTGCGGCGGAGAACAGAATATTCACGGGCGCAGCAGATACGGCTGACGAAGTGATGATGGATATGCAGGAAAACGCGGAGGACACACGGACGGCAGCTGACGCGGGGAGAAAAGCAGAGAATACACAGACGACAGCTGACGAAGGGAGAGAGGCTGAGAATACATGGATGGCAGTTGATGTGGGAAGTGAAGCAGAGGATACACAGACGACAGCTGACGGAGGGGGAGAGGCTGAGAATACATGGATGGCAGCTAATGTGGGGAGTGAAGCAGAGAATACATGGATGGTGGCTGATGCAGAGGAAGCGGAAATTGTGTCAGAGATATTGGAGGAGAACAGCGTTTTCGCTGTCGATGAAACGGCGGCTGATCCGAATCGTGCATTTTCCGGAGATGGAATCGACCTGGACATAGAGATTGAAGATGTGACAGAGCAGGATCCTTCGGATCAGAGTATAGACGGCGGCGGAGAAAGTGATTTTGGTGCGGGAAGCGGTTCGGATTTGAATTCAGGCGCCGAAAATATGAACGTTCCGGATGGGAACGTTGGAGACCTGATCGTGGATGATGTTCCGGAGCAGATTGCGCCGCAGACGCCCACGGCGGAGGAGCTGGAGCAGATCGAACAGACGGTTCGGGCCGACTACAGCCAGAAACTGCAGGCGGCGCAGAAAAAGGTTGACGACGCGCAGACAGAGAAGGAGGCCGCGGAGGCTGCGCTGATGAAATATCAGCAGGAACAGCTCGCGGCGGACAGTTCCGAAAACGTGCAGACCGCGCAGCAGCTGGCGGCTGATGTACAGGCGGCGCAGCAGGCGTACGAGGACGCGGCGCTCGCGGCGAATGAGGCGGCTGTGACTTCCGGCAGAGCGGTGGCGATGGCAAACATTGCCGATCCTTCCAACAGCTCGGATCGCATGGATGAGATCACATATGAGCAGATGGAGCTGGCGCTTGAGAAGCTGGAAGGGCTGAAGAAGGAGAAGGGGAAGGTCTGCGCCGATGCGGACGGGCTGATTACAAAGATCAACATTATGACCGGGGAAAAGACCTTCGACACGACCGCGCTTCTGATGGCGGATCTCTCAAAGGGTTGCCGTTTCACGGCGGACATTACGAAGGAACAGCAAAAATACATCGGCACGGGCGATCTGGTCCGGCTGACCTCCGGAGACGGAAAACAAAAGCTGGAAGATCTGCCGGTGGAGTCGGTGGCAGCGGACGAGAACAACGAGGGGATTTATCATGTGATGGTTCAGATTCCGGAGGGCAGCTTTGAGATCGGCAGAGATGTGAATCTGGATTTCACCCGCAAATCAGAGGCCTACCCGGTGACGGTGCCGCTCTCAGCCCTGCATCTCGATGAGAAGCAGCAGCCGTATGTGCTGGTCGTGGAGGAGTACAATTCAATCATGGGAACGGAACAGCGGGCGCGCAAGGTGAGCGTCACGGTGCTGGAGCAGAATGAGAGCTATGCGGCGCTTTCAGAGGGCGCGATCGGGAGCGAGACGGAGATCATCGCGCAGTCAGACAAGGCGGTCGACGACGGGAGCCGCGTGAGGGTCGAGTGAGTGATTCCAGCTTCACGAATTCTAGGGAACGCTCTCGCGCACACCGCAAATCACCTGCATGGGCTGTGTTGAAACAAACACGAGGAAGGAAAAGCAATGGGAGCAGGAAAGAAATTCGGCGTTGGAATCCGGCTCGTGATTATGGCGACCTGCTATTTTTGGGCAGTGTATTACAATGCCGACGTGCAGGACGCGGCGCGAATCGCTGTGGTTTCGCTTGCGGACGACGGCGTGTCGGCAGAAACGGCGGAGTCGATCTGTGAGGAAGAGCGAGGAAACGGACAGAATCAGAGTTTCGAGCAAGATCAGAGCCTTGGACAGGGGCAGGCAAACGGACAAGACCAAAGTTCCGGGCAGGGACAGACAAACGGACAAGAGCAAGGTTCCGTACAGGGACAGTCGTTGTCCCTGTGTTTCTGGCGCGAGCAGGAGAATATGCGGTTTTCCTGCAAAGAGACAGGTCAAACTGCGCAGGCGACGGTTCTCCTGATAGAGGGCGATCCGGGGATTGTCGCGCAGGGCAGTGAGATTCTCGCGTGGCAGGAGAAGGGCTGCGCGATGGATAACGTGACGGCGCAGGAACTGTTCGGGACGCAGCAGGCAAACGGACAACTGGTCTGGTGCGGCGGGGAGGCGTATCCGGTGTATGGAGCCTTTGAGAGTCTGGAACGGACGGTCGTTCTGCGGGCAGGATCCGGAACTGTGGTCGGAAATTCAGCAGGGGGGATATTTGACGCAGGATCAGGCGCGCTGACAGGAGGATTGACGGATCAGTCGGTGGGGACATCTGATGCATATTTCGGATTGACGGATGGGAAATTTTCAGGTATGAGATACGATCACCTTTCCCTGAAGTCGTCAAAAGGCGCAAATGTGAAAACGGAAGCGGAACAGCTTCTGATGCGTTACGGATTGTCGGGTGATATCGCGGATTTTTCATTTCCGGGCGTGGTCTGCGGCAATCTGCTTCTGGGGCTCCCGATTGTGCTGGCGGTGGGACTGGCAAAAAGTCTGTGGAGCTGTCTGCGGGAGAATAAGCGACGATGCTCCCACTTCGTGCCATCGGACGGAGAGATTGGATTTGGGACAGAGAAGCGTCGAAACGATGGAGGGACAGATATTACAGGAAGCAGAAATAATGGTGGAATAGATATCACAGAAAGCCAAAATGATGATGGATCAGGTATTGCAAAATATCAAAATGTAAAAAGGGAAAAACGAAAGATATTAGGGGAAATCTTTTGTGCCGCAATGTTGATCGCAACCGTGGCGGCGCTTTTTGTCGCGTTCCGCAAACATTTGCAGATTCCTGCTGACATGATTCCTACGAGATGGTCAGACTTTTCTTTCTGGCCGCAATGGTGGGCGGGGCAGAAGGCGAATCTGCTGCAGCTCCTCGGCGGCGCGCAGGGGGAGATGCAGCTCGAGGCGCTGTGGAGCTTTGGGTTGTCGCTGATCTGTAATATTCTGGCGATCGGGTCGGGGGCTTCGCTTTTGAATACAGGGCAGTAAAATTACGTGGCTTTTCCGGAAAAATAAAATCATCTATTTTTCATTGCATAACTTCCGCAAATACCGTATAATCAATAAATAATAAAAGCCGGGCGATACATAAGACAAGACTGGATCGGAGAAAGGGTCGATCCGGCTTTTTGATGTCTTGGGATATTTTGCTCATACGCCATGGGGAGGCTGAGGAGCAGGGTTCTATCTTATTTGATTGGGAGGCAGCGATGAAATTTATCGAGACATTTCACGAGGGAGACAAGATCAATGACATTTACCTTTGCAAATACAAGCAGTCGGCGACCGCGAAGAACGGCAAGATTTATGAGAACGTAATCTTCCAGGACAAAACGGGAACGATCGACGCGAAGATCTGGGATCCGAATTCATCGGGGATCGAGGAGTTTGGCGTGATGGATTACGTGTTCATCTCCGGCGATGTGACAAGCTTTCAGGGCAATCTTCAGCTCAGCGTCAAGCGCGCGCGCAGAGCGCAGGAGAACGAGTACGTAGCGGGCGATTATCTTCCGGTGAGTGAGAAGGACATCGACGCAATGTACGATGAATTGATGGGGCTTATGAAGCAGGTGGGGAATCCTTACCTGCAGAAACTGATCCACATGTACTATGTCGACAACCCATCGTTCATCGAGGCGTTCAAGAAGCACTCGGCGGCGAAGACCGTGCACCACAGTTTTGTCGGCGGACTGCTCGAGCACACGCTCGGGGTCGTGAAGCTGTGCGTTTTCTACACGCGGCAGTATCCGTATCTGAACAAGGACTTGCTGTTGACGGCTGCGCTGTTCCACGACATCGGCAAACTCAAGGAGATCTCGAATTTTCCGGAGAACGATTACACGGACGACGGGCAGCTCCTCGGGCATATCGTGATGGGGAGCGAGCTGGTCGGTTTTGGCTGCCGCCACATCAAGGATTTCCCGAAAAAGCTGATGAGCGAGCTGCAGCACTGCATTCTGGCGCACCACGGCGAGCTCGAGTTTGGTTCCCCGAAGAAGCCGGCGCTCGCGGAGGCGATGGCGCTGAACTACGCGGACAACACGGACGCGAAGCTGGAAACAATGCGCGAGGTGCTGAAAAGCGCCGGGGACAATCCGGACTGGCTCGGGTTTAATCGGTTGTTTGAGTCGAACTTGAGGAGAAGTTCGGAGTTCTAAATGAAATAAGAGTTATTTGAACCGGTGAAAGCAAGAATTCAGAGTTTTGCCCGGCAGGAACTTATCATGTACATGAGTGCGCGGCGATATGTGGATGTGCCAGAGTTAAGTATGTAATATTTTGTGATGTATTTGGGCGAAATATAGATCCTGCGCAGAGTATGACAGACCGGTAGGGTTCTGGAAAAGCATGTGAGAAAAATATACAGATTTGCTGACAAAATGACCATGAAGAACAGGAGAGCGGTTTGAAGAAAGACGACGTAATAACTTTGAGGATCGAGGATCTCAGCAACGAAGGGCTGGGCGTCGGCAAGTGCGACGGGATCGCGTTTTTTGTGAAAGATACGGTGATCGGCGACGTGGTCGAGGCCAAAGTCATGAAGATGAAAAAGACATACGGATACGCGAGGCTGATGCGTCTGATAGAGGAAAGCCCGGATCGCGTCGAACCGC
>CANQIW010000114.1 GCA_947624055.1 uncultured Lachnospiraceae bacterium | reverse complement strand
AAGCCGGACCATGAACGCAGGCAGGTGGACGAGCTGGTGGAGCTGGCTGTGGAGGTCATGTCCATGCCGGAGGACAGAACGGTCCGGATCGCAGGGGCGGACAAGCCCGCGGCCGTAGTGAAAAGCCGTTTCATAAAGCTTGACTGCATGCATATCGAGTACGTACTGAGTGCCATGCAAAGGAACACAACGAAAGTAGGGAATATCAAGGCATACCTGCTGACTGCGCTCTATAACGCTCCCCTGACGATCGGCAGCTACTATAACGCGGAAGTGAACCATGACCTGTATGGGAGTGGCTGACCTGCGCTGTGATGTGCGGTGTGCTGTTGAAGCAAAGGAAATGACCAGGGACAGGGAGGCAGCATTTTGGGAGGCCGCGCAGTATCACAGGGGCTGATCGAATTAGGGGAGCGAATCAGGAAATACAGGCGGGGAAAGCATATATCGCAGGAAGCCCTTGCGGAACTGGCTGACATCAGCGTCAACACGGTCAGCCGGATTGAGGGCGGCCAGACGGCGATGTCGGTAGAGATCTTCGCGAGGATGGTGCAGGCGCTTGAGGCGGATGCGGGGGAACTTTTGGGAGGACAGTTTTTTGATCCGGAAAAGAAAAGGGCGCCGGATAACCTGGCCTTCCGCATTTCACACCTCCGGAGGGAGGACCGGGAGATTGTAACAAAGACAATGGAGGCGATGCTTGACGGATTCTCCGCTCGGAGATAATTCGTAACGAAAAGATTTGCAGGAAATTTTAAAAATATCCTTGAAAAAATCTATGGATCTGTTTATAATGAATTTAGCACTTTAAAGCGTGAAAGCAAACAAGAGAAGGAGGATGAGGACATGAAACTGAATTACCACCGCAAAGGGGATTACCTGTTTCCGGACCTTACCGTGCAGGAAGAACGCCCGGTGACAGGAAAATATGCGATGCTGCGCAGGACGTTCCTGAGAGAGAACCGGAAGAATCTGTACCAGAGCATGCTGCTGACCGGGAAACTGAACCGGCACCTGCAGGAGACGGAAGAAGCTGCACAGGAAAGGCTGGAGACTCTGGTGAAAGGACTTCTGGAGAGATACCCGGCTCCGGATAAGGCTGCGGATCAGATGAAGTGGGCGGCCCACATGAACAGTTTAAAAGCGATGGCGGAGGAGAGCATCCTGGAGGATCTGGTTTACGCCTGAGAGAAAAAGTTGAGAGGAAAAAATTCTTATCAATTGACAAGTGCTAATAGCATTGCTACAATAAAAATGCCCTTAACAGGGCAGAAGCACTGCATAGCGGCAGGTGGTTGGCTAATATCTCCCGAAGGGGGGGGTGAGGCTATGCGAATTACGCTACATATCGGTAGATTTACCGTTACGATTGTCGTAAAAGGCAACAGCCGCCACTCGGCCAAGTGACGGTTGTTTGATAATTTAAAACAACTATGATCTGAAGCCAACCGCTTGTCGCAGTGCTTCTTTCAGTCTTTATTATAAGCATAGTCTGCTAAAAAGTCAACATTCAGAAATAAAACCTACCAAATTTAAACGAGGCTGATTGATTCATTCATCTGCATCCGGGATAAATTCGAGATGCTCCAGTGCGTATTGCAGAGCCATGCACATCAGCTCATTTCTGGAACGGTCGCTCTGTGCGGCCAGTTTATCAAATCTTTCCTGCAGTTCCCTGTCTAATCTCAATGTCATTACGACAGATTTGTCTTCTTTCTTCTCTGTACTTTTCCGCCTTACAACAAATTTGTCTGACATACCACACCTCCATAATACATTCCTGTATTCATTATAGTGTTCCTGCATTGACATTGATATATCACAAATATATAATACAAAATAGTAGTATAAATACGTAATACAACGGAATGGAAGGAAGAGAGGAAAGGCATGCGGATCAGGAAGCGGGTTTGCGCGGTAACTATCTTGTCAGCAATTATCCTTGCCGCTATTCTTGCGATGCTGGCTTTTAGGATCAGGCAGGAAAACCAAAGCGGTGTGCCCGACGTGGTAAACAGCACAAGGCTGAATGGCTGCGAACATTTGACTGTTGTGGCAAACCGCAGGGACATCACGGATAAAGAAGCCTTTTCCCATGAGCTGATCGGGATGTGCCGGGAAAATACCTTCCATTCCGTAAAGCTCAGCTTTCCGCTGTCTGCGTTGGAAATATCCGTCTACCTGCAGCGCGGGGACATAGAAAAGGACAAACCTTTCTGCAGGATAGAATATATTCCTGAAGGACAGGGAAAAGGCTATGATATAAAAAGCGATCCGGATATATACTGCCTGTATCTTGACGGGATAAAGGAGGATAAGGCTGCTTCTGCTTGCGGAGCCGCCTGTGGCGCATCGGATAAGCCGGAAGAAAAGCCTGCTGCCTGTGGCACTGCCTGCGGTGCGGCTGATAAGCCGGCAGAGGCTCCCGCTGCCTGTGGCGCATCGGATAAGCCGGAAGAAAAGCCTGCTGCCTGCGGGACTGCCTGTGGCGCTTCTGACAAATGATCCGGACAGTTGGGGATTGTTCCCGGTTGGAATTGCCAGCCGGGAACATACGGTAAGGATTCGGGAAACCGATTTATATAAAGCGAGGGTATGGTATGAAGCAGTATTTTTCTTTTCAATGGCATATCACGGACGAATGCGACCAGCGGTGCAGGCACTGCTTGACACTGTCTAAACTACTTGATTTAATTTCAAACAATCAATATAATATAACACAAAGTTTTATATAATGATTGACTTCGGATTTTTCGGAAAAGAGGTGAGCGGGCGGAATGAACAATACCCATCTTGAGACATTCATCCGTATCGTGGAGGCGGGCAGCTTCAACAAGGCTGCGGAGGAGCTGTATATCACATCTACCGCCATTATCAAGCAGATCAATCTTCTGGAAAATGAGGTGGGTGCGCCGCTTTTTGAACGGACGCACCGGGGACTGAGGCTGACGAAGGCGGGAGAGTCCTTCTACACGGACGCAAAATATATGGTCAGCTATTGCCGGGAGGCGGTGCAGAGGGCCAGGAGCGCCATGTCGGAGAAGGATTCGCTCATCCGCATCGGCACCTCGCCCATGACGCCCGCCCAGATACTCACGGACCTCTGGCCCAGGATCCATGAACACTGTTCAGACATCAGCTTCCAGCTCGTTCCCTTTGAGAACACGCCGGAGAATGCGCGGGAGATCCTGAAAAATCTGGGTCAGAACATTGACGTGGTGACCGGCATTTTCGACGATACCCTTCTGGATGTGCGCGGCTGCGCCGGGCTGGAGATCGCAAGGGAGCCGCTGTGCTGCGCAGTCTCCATCTATCATCCGCTGGCGAACAGGGAAAAACTGATGATACAGGATCTGTACGGGGAAGACCTGCTGATGATTCATCGCGGCTGGAGCCATTATGTGGACGTGCTGCGGGACGAGCTGACCGAGCACCATCGACAGATCCATATCGTGGATTTTGACTTTTACGATATGAACATCTTCAACCGCTGTGAGCGGGAGAAGAATGTACTGTTGGTGATCCAAAGCTGGAACTGTGTGCATCCGATGCTGAAGGTGATCCCGGTGGAGTGGGATCACAGTATTCCGTTCGGCGTGCTGTACGCGTCAGAGCCTTCCGATACGGTGAAAGAGTTTCTGGATGCGGTCAAAGCGGTGATGAAAGAAATATCAGATAACCTGCAGTGAAAGGAACCGTGCTGCAGGCTGTTCGATACGTCAGTAAAGATCAGTTATAACCTTTAGTATGAACTGATGAACCAATCGAGACTTCTCAGGAGGTCTCGATTTTATTATGCTGTAATAAAGAAATACATTGAAAAGGAAGAATGGAGATCAGGATGAAGCAGGGAATAGTTATCGGTCTTGCAGTTGTCTTGCTTCTGCTTCCGCTGTGTACCTGCGGGGCGGACAGGGACAGAAGCACAGAGGAAAAGACGAAAACGAAAGAGGAAAGTATGGAAAGCGGAATTTCTCAGACCGGCTGGACGGAGGCGGTTCCGGAAGCGTACAAGAGAAATGCGGATGAGCAGGGCAGCGTTGAGCGTCTTGACTATGAATCCAGGGATTATGTGCGGGACGCATCCCCGATCACGAAGACCGCCTATGTCTACACGCCATACGGTTATGATGAGAACGATACGGGGACAAGATACAATATTTTATATCTCATGCACGGCTGGGGCGGGCACGCCGGGGAATACTTTGACTTTACCGAGACGAAAAACATGTTTGACAACCTGATCGCGAACGGGGATATTCCGCCGCTCATTATCGTGTCGCCCAGTTTTTACAATGAGAACAGCAGCACGGATTTTGGCAGCTCCATTGAGGAATTCCGGGAATTTCATCAGGATTTTGAGAACTATCTGATGCCGGCGGTGGAAGGAAAGTACCATACCTACGCACGATCGGTTTTGCAGGAGGATCTGAAGGCATCCCGCGACCATCGGGCGTTCGGGGGATTTTCTCTCGGATCTGTCACCACATGGCTGCAGTTCTGCTATGACTACGATTATATTCGGTATTTCCTGCCGATGAGCGGTTCCAGTTGGTATTACGGGACTTACGGTGATTTCCAGACGGAAAAGAATGTGGACTTCATCGAACAGCTTGTGAAGGATGAAAATCTGGACGAAAGAGGTTATTTTATCTATCATGCCGTCGGTACGCAGGATGTGGTAAAGAGCCAGACTGTGATGCAGGCGGAGGAAATGCTGGACAGGGGAGAAGTGTTTACCCCGGAGCATTATGTCTTCTACCAGAAGGACGGCGGCAATCATGATTTTATTGCCGTGCAGGAATACCTCTACAATGCGCTTCCGCTGTTTTTCCGCGACGGGGAGGACAGCCCGGAGGGGTCGGAGACAGAGCTGTACGCCGGAGAACCTGCAGAGGATATTTCCTCGGAGATGCCGGAGACAGAGCTGCATACAGGCGAAGCTGCAGAGGATATTGATTTGGAGCCATCGGTATCAGAGCCGCAGACGGAAAGCGAGCCATACACAGCCGACACCCCGATCTTGGAGGTCATGAACGATCCGGCTTTCGGGGATTACGGACGGTTGATCTTTCCGGCGGACATGGGATACTGGAGCGGCGATACACTGGGGGATCTGCGGCTTATCTGGTATAACTATATCGATCCGGACAAGACGGTTGAGATTGCCAACTATATGAAAGCGCACGCGGAAAAAGGAGAAACGATCTTTTACGATATCTATACAGAGGAAGAAAAGGCTGCCGACCCGGATAAGGCGGACACCGGGCTGTTCTTTTTCAGGGGAGATCCAGGGGCAAGATTCGCCGTCTGTAATGCGGGAGGCGGATTTGCCTATGTGGGTGCGATGCACGACAGCTTTCCCCATGCGCTGGAGCTTTCTAAAAAGGGTTACAATGCGTTTGCGCTGATCTACCGTCCCGGCTGGGACACGGCGTGCGAGGATCTGGCAAGGGCGGTCAGCTTTATCTTTGCACACGCAGAGGAATTGGAAGTGGATACGAGTTGTTATTCCCTGTGGGGCGGTTCGGCAGGCGCGAGGATGGCGGCGGACGTCGGCAGCTACGGGACGGCTTACTTTGGCGGCGATGATCTGCCGCAGGCGGGAACTGTCGTCATGCAGTACACCGGGCACAGTGATTATCGGCAGTCTGATCCTCCAACCTACGTCTGCGTCGGTACAAGCGACGGGATCGCGAACTGGAGGACGATGCAGCGGCGGATCGAGGCGATGGACGCCGCGGGCATTCCGACGGAATTCCATGCGTACGAAGGGCTGCCGCATGGATTCGGTCTGGGGACAGGCACTGTGGCCGAGGGCTGGATCAACGATGCCGTGGCGTTCTGGGAACGGCAGATGGACGAGTTATAACTTTTAGTGTGAACTGATGAACCAATCGAGACTTCTCAGGAGGTCTCGAATTTTTTATATTATAGAAAACGACAATAACAGAGACAGTAACTTCAGAGCATTTCAGGAAAGGAGCATCGCATGAAGAAAAGAAGGATCGCACAGTTTTTTGGTTTGGCGCTGGCAATTTCTCTTTCCGCCTGTATCGCGCAGGCTTCCGGGGAGGAAGCAGCCACCGACGCCGCTGATTCAGAAGCGTCTGTTGTCTACATGACTGCCGATATTTCCCCGGAGGGGATGATGGCGGTCTATGAGGCGATGGGCGTGGAACTGACCGGGGACAATATCGCGGTCAAGCTTTCCACGGGGGAGCCCCCGGCAAGCAACTACCTGGACCCGGATCTGATCCGGGATCTGGTGGAACATGTGAACGGCACCATCGTGGAGTGCAATACGGCGTACGGCGGTTCCCGCTCCGAGACGGCCATGCACTATCAGGTCGCAGAAGATCACGGTTTTACTGATCTCGGCAAAGGCTTTGTCATCATGGACGAGGACGGCGAATCCATGATCCTTCCCGTGGAGGGCGGTCAGCGGCTTTCTGAAAACTATGTGGGCGCACACTTCGGGGATTTTGACGGATTTCTGGTATTGTCCCATTTTAAGGGACATATGATCGCCGGCTTTGGCGGCGCGATCAAAAACATTTCCATCGGCATCGGCTCTCAGGAGGGAAAGAATCTGATCCATACGGCAGGCCAGAGCCATACAAGCTGGTTCGGCGGAGAACAGGACGCCTTCCTGGAATCCATGGCGGACGCCGGGAAATCAGTGGTGGACGCGCTGGATGGCAACATTCTCTTTATCAATGTGATGAACCATCTTTCCATCGACTGCGACTGCAACGGGAATCCCGCGGAGCCGGACATCCACGACATCGGCATCCTTGCGTCGACCGATCCGGTGGCGCTTGACCAGGCCTGTCTGGATCTGATCTATCAGGCGGATGGGAACGAGAGTTTCGTCCGCCGCGTCGAGGGACAGAACGGCGTGCATGTGCTTGAGGCCGGGGAAGCGATCGGTCTGGGCAGCCGCAGCTATCGGCTGGAGAATATTGACGGATGAGAAGTCTGTCAGATTCAGGATACGCCGCAGGCAGACCACGGAGACGAAGTGAAAAGCTGCGGCAGATCTTCTGGTATTATGTGCTGGGCATTGTCCTCGGCAGCGTGATCTCCGTTTTTGTCAAGGACCGC
>CANQIW010000113.1 GCA_947624055.1 uncultured Lachnospiraceae bacterium | reverse complement strand
ACATCCGCGGTGAGGTCACGGACAATGCCTGGGGCAATCAGATCCGCTCGTACGTCATGCAGCCGTACAAGCTGGTGAAGGATCTGCGGACGAACGCGGAGACGGGCAACGTGGACAGCGTGATGGACGGAAACATCGACATGTTTATGAACGCGTACCTGAAATGGATGTCGCTCGGCGAGAAGGAGCCGGAAGCCTGATTGTGAGGAGAGGGAAGAATGCCGGACAGTTCAAAATATTTTGTGGTCAGACAGAAAGCGGTTCCCGAGGTGCTTCTGAAGGTCGTGGAGGCCAAGATGCTTCTGGAGACCAGGCGTGTGGAGACCGTCCAGGAGGCGGCGGATCAGGTGGGGATCAGCAGGAGTTCCTTTTATAAGTACAAGGACGATATTTTCCCGTTCCGCGACAACGTGAAGGGGAAAACGTTCACGTTCATGCTTCAGATGCACGATGAGCCGGGACTGCTCTCGGATGTGCTGAGCGTCGTGGCGGAATACAAGGCGAATATCCTGACGATTCACCAGAGCATTCCGACGAACGGCGTGGCGACGCTGACGCTGAGCGTGGAGATCCTTCCGGAGACCGGGGATGTATCCGGCATGATCGAGACGATCGAGTCGAGGCCGGAGATCCAGTATCTGAAGATATTGGGCCGGGAATGAAACCGGCCGGCGAAACAATAGAAAAGGATGGAGATTTTTATGGTACAGGTTGCGGTTTTGGGTTACGGAACGGTAGGTTCCGGTGTGGTGAAGGTGATTGAGACCAATCACGACAGCATTCTGGAAAAGACAGGCGTGGATCTGCGCGTGAAGTATGTGCTGGATCTGCGCGATTTTCCGGGAGATCCGATTCAGGAGAGGATCGTTCACGACTATGACGTCATCGTGAACGACCCGGAGGTCAGGGTCGTGGTCGAGGTGATGGGCGGCACGGAGCCGGCGTTCACCTTTTCAAAGAAAGCGCTGGCGGCCGGAAAGAGCGTCTGCACGTCCAACAAGGAGCTGGTGGCGCGGCACGGCACGGAGCTTCAGAAGCTTGCGCGCGAGAATAAGGCGAGCTACCTCTTTGAGGCGAGTTGCGGAGGCGGAATCCCGATCATACGCCCGCTTCGCACGTCCCTGACTGCGGATGTGATCGATGAGATCACGGGCATCCTGAACGGGACGACGAACTACATCCTGACCAAGATGATCGACGAAGGGCTGGAATTCGACGACGTGCTGAAGGACGCGCAGCAGAAGGGCTACGCGGAGCGCAATCCGGAGGCGGACATCGAGGGACACGACGCCTGCCGGAAGATCGCGATCCTCTCCTCGCTGGCCTATGGGAAGCGGGTGGATTTCACCGATATTTATACGGAGGGGATCACAAAGATCAGCTCGGCGGATATCAAATACGCGCGCGCGATGGAAAAGACGATCAAGCTTCTGGCCTACAGCAGCCGCGAGGGTGACGAGGTGATGGCGATGGTTGCGCCGTACCTTGTAGACAAGGAGGATCCGCTCTACAGTGTGAGCGGCGTGTTCAACGCGATCTTTGTGCACGGCAATATGCTCGGCGACGCGATGTTCTACGGGCAGGGCGCCGGCAAGGAAGCGACGGCAAGCGCGGTCGCGGCGGACGTTGTCGAAGCGGCACAGGTGCTCGGAACCGGCGTGGTCTCCGAGTGGAAGCCGGAGAAGCAGGTGCTGAAGGCCGTCTCCAACACGAAAAAGCCGTTCTTTGTCCGCGTGCCGGGCAGCGCGTCAGAGCGTCAGAATATGGAGGCGATCTTCGGGCCGATCGAGGTGGTGGACGCCGGTGTCGACGGAGAGTACGGCTTTATCACTGAGGTGATGACCGAGGCGGAGTATGAGTCCCGCGCGTCGCAGGCGGAGGGGATCCTGAGTATGATCCGTATCCGCGAGAAATAGAAATGCCTGGGTGCGGCGTAAATCTGTAAATATAAGAGAAAGGAAATTACGGACATGGTCGATCTGCTCATTCCTGTTCACGGAGTGAGCGATAACCTGTCCGTATCTTTTGGAGTGAGACGATGAAATATCTTGTGATTCTGGGTGACGGAATGGCGGACGAGCCGCAGGAGGCACTGGATGGGCGCACGGTGATCGAAGCCGCCTGCACGCCTGTAATGGATCGGCTGGCCGAAAAGGGCGAGGTCGGGATGCTTCGCACGATTCCCGCGGGTATGAGCCCGGGCAGCGATACGGCAAACCTGGCGGTGCTCGGCTATGATCCGAGACGTTATTATACGGGGCGTTCTCCGCTGGAAGCCCTGTCGATCGGCGTGCCGATGAAGGATACGGACGTCGCGATGCGCTGCAATCTCGTGACGCTCTCGGAGGAGGAGCCGTTCGAGGAGAAGCGTATCCTTGATCACAGTTCCGGGGAGATCAGCACGGAGGATGCGGCGGTTCTGCTGGAAGCTGTGCGCAGGGAGCTGGAGAATGAGACTTACCAGTTTTATGTGGGGACGAGTTACCGTCACTGTGTGATCTGGGCGAACGGCAGGGTCGAGGAGCTGGACGCGCCGCACGACCACCTCACGGAGGTGATCGGGCAGTATCTTCCGGAGAATGAGACGCTGCGCGCGATGATGAAGCGCAGCTTTGAGATCCTCGATCAGCATCCGATCAATCAGGAGCGCAGGGCGAAGGGCCTGAATCCTGCGAACAGCTGCTGGTTCTGGGGAGCAGGTACAAAACCGCTTCTGACATCCTTTGAGGAGGAATACGGCAAAAAGGGCGCGATGATCTCGGCAGTGGACCTGCTGAAGGGAATCGCGGTCGGGGCCGGCATGCGCGTCATCCAGGTGCCGGGAGCCAATGGCGGATTGAATACCAACTATGAGGGCAAGGCTCAGGCGGCGGTGGACGCCCTGCTGAGGGAAGGGGCGGATTTTGCCTACGTGCATCTGGAGGGTTCGGATGAGATGGGGCATCAGGGAAGCGTTGAGAGGAAGCTCAAAGCTGTCGAGAATCTGGACAGCAGAGTGCTGAAGCCTGTCACGGAGCAGATGGACGCTTCCGGCGAGCCCTACCGGCTTCTGGTGCTGCCGGATCACCCGACGCCGCTCAGGATTCGTACGCACACGGCGGATCCGGTGCCGTACCTGCTGTACGACAGCACAAAAAAGCTGGGCGACGGCAGGCCGTACGGGGAGACGTCGGCGGCGGAGAGCGGCATTATGCGCGAGGAAGGCTTTCGGATGATGCGGGTGCTGCTGGAGCAGGATTTTGCCAAAAAGGATAAAAATTGATGAGATACCTGAAAGGATGAAAGCGGCATGCTGGTTTTTGCTCTTTTTGTTTTGTCCTGCGCCCTTCTCTGGGCGGCGGCGGGACTGTCTGAACGGGTCAGATTCAAAATGCCCCGGGGAGTTGCGGGCGTCGGAAAGCTGCTGCCCATAGCTTTGATCCTGTATATGTTTGCGGACGTTACAGGCAGGGCGGAGGAGGACAGGAAAAAAATCGCGGTTCTTTTTGTGATCTTTCTTGTGCTGGCGGCGCTGCTGCTGTTATCGGAGCGGATAAAACAGAAATATAAAAAGATCCCGAATATGACCGGCGTACTGGCAGCGGTTACTCCGCTGTGCTGTTTTTTCCTGACAGAATACGTGTACAGCGATTATCTGAGACGGATGGCGACAAAATACAAGGTTCTGAACGTGGCTTATCTTGCCGTCCTTTTCCTGATCCTTTTCTGCGCGCTGCCCTGGAAACGGTTTGCCGTGGGGATGTTCTGGATCGTCTGTTTTCTGTTTGGGGCGACGAACCATTATCTGACGCTTTTCCGGGGAAACCCTCTTATGCCGACGGATTTTCTCTCTGTCGGAACAGCGCTGGACGTCGCGGGCGGTTACGAGTTCGCGATCACGAGAAAGCTCCTGTTCGGGGCGCTTATGTGCCTTGGCTGTATCACGGTTCTGTGCCTGTCGCCGAAAAAAGAGCGGCCTGAGACAGAGAAGAAGAGGCGGACGGCCAGGGCGGCGATCAATGTGCTGGCCGCGCTGCTTGGCCTGCTTCTTGTCTCCTCTGTAAATATTATGGACAATTTCCACATCTATACAAACCTTTGGAATATACCGAGAGCGTACAACAAGGCAGGCTCGGTTCTGAGCTTCGCAAATCTTTCACAGGAGATGCGTATCGCGCGGCCGGAGGATTACGACCGTGAGAGCACGAACGAGCTGCTGGAGTCCTATGAGCCGAAGGAGGAAGAAACCGGTGCGGTTCGCCCGACAGTCATCGCCATTATGGTGGAGGCTTTCAGCGATCTGCGGGCTATGGGAGATTTTGAGGTTCCTGAGGAGTATCTGGAAAACTGGTATGCGAGGACGGATTATCTGTATCGGGGCGGCTGCTATGTCTCCGTTCTGGGCGGAAACACCGCGAACTCGGAGTTCGAATTCCTGACGGGAAACAGTATGGGATTTCTGCCCTCGGGCATTGTGCCGTACCGGAGCTACGGGATGAAAAAGGTTGGGAATCTGGCGTCGATCCTGGAGGATGAAGCTTATCTTCGCGTCGCGCTTCATCCGGCCAAGAAGAGAAACTGGAACCGTGAGAAGGTGTATGCGGATTTCGGATTTGAAAAGTTCTTCGGGAAAAAGGATTTTGCGCAGCCTGTATATATCAGAAGCCGCATCAGCGATACCTGTGATTTTGAAAAGCTGATAGAATTGTATGAGATGAATCAGGGAAAGCAGCAGTTTCTTTTCAACGTGACGCTGCAGAATCACGGCGGATATGAGGTGGAGGATATGGCCGGCCGGGAACTGATCCGGATGAAAGAGGGCTGGGAGAAGTATACGGATGTCGTCACCTATCTGACATTGATGAAGGAGAGCGACCGGGCGATCGAGCAGCTGATCTCCTATTTTGAGGAGGTGGATGAGCCGGTGATCCTCTGCATATTCGGGGATCATCAGCCTGCGCTTGACGAGGAGTGGACGGAGACCGTTCTGGGGCAGACGGAGGACAGTCTCGCCCTTCAGGATATGCAGAAGCGATATGTCACGCCGTATCTCATATGGGCGAATTATGATACGGGGATCGAACAGAGGGAAATGGACCTGAGCGCGAATTACCTTGGTGCGCTTTTGCTGGAAGCGGCGGGCTTCCAGGGATCGGCGTATACGAATTTTCTGCTGGATATGCGGAAATATGTGCCTGCGATCAACGCGTTTGGCTACATGACGGCAGACGGCAGCTGGCACAGTATGGACGAGGAGACGGAAGTGTCTGAGTGGATTGACAAATACCGGGATATCGAATACAATGCGGTGTTTGATTCCGGAAAGAAAGCAGAATATTACCGCTGACGATTCATGACAGGAGAAGGAGGGGACTCACCCCTCCTTCAGGTTTTGATAGAAAAGCGCCTGCGCTGTGCTGAGATACGGGCGGGCAAACAGCAGCCCGATGCCGGCGGAGAGTACGCCGAGCAGCATCACTCCAAGGAAGGAGAGCAGCAGAAAGAGCATCCGCCCGCGGTTCCCGCGCATGAGGCGAAAGCTCTCGCGGATGAGCTGCATGCCGGACTTCTGCGGGGCGTCGCAGTACAGGAAGAGCACCATGCTCAGGCCAAGTTCGAGCCATACGGAGACGATGAGAAGCACGAACAGGATCCCGAACATCGGAAGCAGCTTTGCCGAATCATTTTCGCTGCGCATATCCGTCAGGATCCAAAGCCCGAGATTCATTGAGACTGTCTGGATCACGAACTGCACGGCTGCAAACACCGCGACGGGCTCCGGGCGTCTGGAAAACGGAACGGTCAGCTGGCCGAGCCTCATTTCCCGGCTGCGGCAGAGGTTCAGATAGATTTCGGCCTGCCCGGCGCAGAATAGATAATATACAATATTGATCAGCAGTGAGCCCGCCAGCCCGAGCGCGAGATTCATGGTTCCGCCGGCAGCGGGAAAAGCGGAGTTCAAAAGGAAGGACGCCGCGAGATAGAGCATAGACACCAGAAAGGTGACAAGCGCCAGGAAGCCGTGCCTCTCCATCATCAGCTCACGTGCCCGGCTCTTCAGCTCGCCGGATTTCGGCAGTTTGCTCATATGAATTCCCCCTCTTCATCCGGAAGCTGTCTGGACGGTCTGACCGGAGCGTCATCCGATCCGTCGCCGCCGACAGCACGGTTTTCATCGTCAGTGCCATTGCTGTTGTCATCTGCTGGATACGATCTGTCTGTCTCGGAATCGTCGAGTCCCAGCGCGTCCTTCAGCGCAGGAAACATTCTGCCAAGCTCCCTGTCAAGATCAAAAGAAGCGTCCCCGAGATAATACTGCATATAGCTTTCCATGTACGCGCGCATCTGCGCGTTCGACAAAACCACCCAGACAGAGGAGAGTGTGATCACGACAGAGAGTATCATCCCGATCAGCCCGCAGACGAGACCCGTCTTACCCTTGCCGGGCATCGGATTTCTGCCGCGCGAGAGGATCGCGAGCAGCACCGCCATTGCCCCACAGGGGACCGAGATATAAAAGACCAGACAGGTAATCAGAGAGATCACGCCGAGAACGACCGCGGCGGTGGCCATCGGATTCCTGTATTGCCCGTAGGAATAGCCGTATTCTGTGTCCATAATGTCCTCCGTTTCGTGGCTGCCGATTCCCCGCAAACGGTGAAGGGCAGCCTTTTTGCCATGATTTCGCACTTATCATAGCACAAGGGGAAGAATCTGACAAGATATACGAAAAGTATATAATTATTTGAATTGACGCTTTTTCTCCGTGATGCTAAGATGGTAGTGTTCACTTTGTGACAGGCGACCTGCCTCTGAGAGCCGGCGTTTTGCTCTGATTGGAGGCTGAACCTTGAGGCATACTGACACCGGGGTGTACATAATCACAAGGCGGAGGAGAGAGAAGACACATATGGATATTGCAGAGACACTCGCACAGGAACTGGAGATCAAGCCGTGGCAGGCGCGCTCGGCGGTGGAGCTGATCGACGACGGGAACACAATCCCGTTTATCTCGCGCTACCGCAAGGAGGCGACGGGGTCGCTGAACGACGAGGTGCTGCGCAGGCTGTTTGAGAGATTGAACTATCTGCGCAATCTGGAAGAAAAGAAGCAGCAGGTGCTCGCCACGATCGAGGAGCAGGGCAGGCTGAC
>CANQIW010000112.1 GCA_947624055.1 uncultured Lachnospiraceae bacterium | reverse complement strand
AGGCCGTAGCGTCCGGTCTCCAGACTGCGGATCGCCTTCTGGAAGGCTTCCTTGTAGGTCTTGCCGATGCTCATGACTTCGCCGACCGCGCGCATCTGCGTGCCGAGCTTGTCCTCGACGCCCTTGAATTTTTCAAACGCCCAGCGGGCGAACTTGATCACGACATAGTCGCCGTCCGGCACGTACTTGTCCAGCGTCCCGTATTTGCCGCAGGGGATGTCCGCCAGAGTCAGCCCGGAAGCAAGCATGGCGGAGACCAGCGCGATCGGGAAACCGGTCGCCTTGGATGCAAGCGCCGAGGAACGCGAAGTGCGCGGATTGATCTCGATGACGACGATGCGGTCGCTCTTCGGATCGTGCGCGAACTGTACGTTCGTACCTCCGATCACCTGCACGGACTCGACGATGCGGTAGGCCTGCTCCTGCAGCCGCTTCTGCGTCTCCTCAGAGATCGTGAGCATCGGAGCCGAGCAGAAGGAATCGCCCGTGTGGACGCCCATCGGGTCAATGTTTTCAATAAAGCAGACGGTGATCATATTGTTGTCCGCGTCGCGCACCACCTCGAGCTCCAGCTCTTCCCAGCCGAGCACGGATTCCTCCACGAGCACCTGCCCGACAAGGCTCGCCTGCAGGCCGCGCGCACAGACCACTTTCAGTTCGTCGCGGTTGTAGACCAGACCGCCGCCGGCGCCGCCCATGGTGTAGGCAGGACGCAGCACCACCGGATAGCCGAGCTTGTCCGCGATCGAGAGCGCCTCGTCCACGCTGTAGGCCACTTCGCTGCGCGCCATCTCGATGCCGAGGGCGTTCATGGCGTTTTTAAATTCGATGCGGTCCTCGCCGCGCTCGATCGCGTCCACCTGTACGCCGATCACCTTCACATTGTATTTGTCCAGAATCCCGGCCTTGTTCAGCTCCGCGCACAGGTTCAGTCCCGACTGTCCGCCCAGGTTCGGCAGCAGGGCGTCAGGGCGCTCCTTGCGGATGATATGCTCCAGACGCTCCACATTCAATGGCTCGATGTAAGTGACGTCCGCGATCTCCGGGTCGGTCATGATCGTGGCCGGGTTGGAGTTTACCAGCACGATCTCATAACCCAGCTTGCGAAGCGCCTTGCAGGCCTGCGTGCCGGAGTAGTCAAACTCGCACGCCTGACCGATCACGATCGGGCCGGAGCCGATGATGAGCACCTTGTGAATATCCGTTCTCTTTGGCATTCGTATGTCCTCCTGATGTAATATATTCTGAAATTGTATTGATTCCTGAATCACGTTCCCGAGACCCTGGCGGCAAGTACCCCGGCCTGTCACCACGGTATCAAGGAATTCTCCAGTTTGTTGTCTCTGAGCATCAGATCAGAAACTGCCTGCCGCGGATCCTTTCCTTCAAACAGAACCTTATTGACCTGTTCGATGATCGGAAGCTCCGAATCATATTTCTCCGCGAGACGCATAGCCGAGCGCGCGGAATAGACGCCCTCCACGACCATGTTCACCTCGCGCATCGCCTCCTCCATCGTGTAGCCCCTGCCGAGCAGGATACCCGCGCGGCGGTTACGGCTGTGCATACTCGCGCAGGTCACGATCAGATCACCGATCCCGGTCAGCCCCGAAAAGGTCTCAAGCCTGCCGCCCATCTTCATGCCGAGCCGCCTGATCTCCGCCATCCCGCGCGTGATCAGCGCGGCTTTCGCGTTGTCGCCGTAGCCCATTCCGTCCGCAATGCCCGCCGCCAGAGCGATGACATTCTTCAGCGCGCCGCCGAGCTCGATCCCGAGCATGTCCGAGCTGATATACACGCGGAAGCAGGCGCTCATAAAAAGCTTCTGCAGCATCCGCGCTGTCTCCTCAGACTTTGCCCCGATCACACAGGTCGTCGGAAGTCCTCTCGCGACCTCCTCCGCATGACTCGGCCCGGACAGTACCGCCGCATCTGCCTGAGGGATCTCCTCCTCAACGATATCCGTCATCGTGTCCAGGGTCTCCTCCTCGATCCCTTTCGAAGCACAGACAACCACTGCGCCCTCGTCGACGAACGGACGCAGCTTCACGGCCGTCTCCCGGACACAGGCAGACGGCACCACAAGCACATGCACCGGTTTTCCCCGCACCGCAAGCGCAAGATCTGATGTGACCAGAATACCGTCCGGAATCCTTACGCCCGAAAGCTTCGACTCATGCAGTCTCGTCTCCTGGATCTTGTCCGCTTCCTCCTTGCGGTGAGACCATAACGTCACCTGATTTCCATTCTCGTGCAGCAGGATCGCGAGGGCCGTCCCCCAGCTTCCCGCTCCGATCACAGCTATGCCAGCCATATCTCCTCCTGAATCAGCTTCCATGCGATTGCATTTTCTTCCGTTTTCTCTCTTACTCCTTCGACTTCTCTTATTATTTCGGCGTTCTCTTATTTCTTCGACAGATACGTCTTCCTCTCTTCCCCGTGCAGCAACCGCCTGATGTTCTCGCGATGCATCCAGAACGCGAGGAGCATCAGCGCGATGCCGAGCGCGTACATCTCATTCAGATGCGCCTGCGTCATCCCGAACATCCCGCGCTGGCCGAACACGATCAGCTCAATGACGAAGCCGACGTAGACCAGCAGCGAGCCGAGCGACACGTAATGGGTCAGGAAAAGCGCCGCGCAAAACGTCACAAGGCCGAGCAGCGTCATCGTCCAGCTCGTCGCAAGGATCAGTCCCGCCGTCGCCGCGATCCCCTTGCCTCCGTGGAAGTGCAGGTAGACCGGGAAGTTGTGTCCCAGGATCACCCCGGCCGCCGTGTACAGACTCAAAAGCGGCAGCATATCTCCATAGCTCTCGCGGAAGAGAAAACGCACGAGCAGCACCGCGAACACGCACTTGAACGCGTCGCCCAGCAGCGTGACTGCGCCGGCCGTCCTGCCGAGCGTGCGCAGCGTGTTCGTCGTGCCGGCGTTCCCGCTTCCGTACTCGCGGATATCGATCCCGTGAAGCCTGCCGTAGATATAGCCCGTCTGAAACAGCCCGAACAGATATCCGATCGCCAGGCAAAGCAAACGTACCATTGTTATTTTTCCCTGTCCTTTCTCTCTCTGATGATGAATTTCAGAGAGGTTCCCCTGAATCCGAACGTGTCCCTGATCTTGTTTTCCAGGTATCTTGTATAGGAAAAATGCATCAGCTGCCTGTCGTTGACAAACACCACGAAGGTCGGCGGCTTCACTGAAACCTGAGTGATATAATACAGCTTCAGGCGTTTTCCCTTGTCCGAGGGCGGCTGCTGCAGCGCCACGGCCTCCGCCATGATCTCGTTGAGCACCCCGGTCGCCACGCGCATCGACTGGTTCGCGATGACCATGTCGATCGTCTCGAACAGCTTCGGAATGCGCTGTCCCGTCTCCGCCGAGATAAAGAGGATCTCCGCGTAAGGCATATAGGACAGCACATTGCGGATGTCGTCCCGGTATTTATAGACCGTCTTGTCGTCTTTCTCAATGGCGTCCCACTTGTTTACCGCGATAACGATGCCCTTGCCGCGGTCATGCGCGATCCCGGCAATCTTCGCGTCCTGCTCCGTCACACCCTCGATCGCGTCGATCAGAAGCACCACCACATCGGCGCGCTCCACCGCCGTGACTGTACGGATGATGCTGTAGCGTTCCAGCTCTTCCTTAATCCTGCTCTTCCGGCGCAGCCCGGCCGTGTCGATAAATACATAATCTTTTCCGTCCCACTTCACCGCGGTGTCCACGGCGTCGCGTGTTGTCCCGGCGATCTCAGACACGATCAGCCGCTTCTCGCCGAGCAGCTTGTTGATCAGCGAGGATTTCCCTACATTCGGCTTGCCGACGATCGCGATCCTCGGCCGCTCATCCTCCTCGTCGTCCGCCGCTTCCTCGTCAAAATAAGAAACCACCCTGTCCAGCAGATCCCCGACGCCCAGCTTGTTGCTCGCGCAGATCGGATTCGGGTCACCGATGCCAAGATTATAGAACTCATAGACGTCCGCCATGTCGCGGCTGAAGTCGTCCACCTTATTCACTGCCAGTACGACCGGTTTGTGTGAGCGGCGCAGCATGTCCGCGACCTTCGCATCCGAATCTACCAGACCCTGTCTGCAGTCCACCATAAAGAGGATCACATCGGCAGTGTCAATCGCGATCTGTGCCTGATCCCTCATCTGCGCGAGGATCACGTCGCTGCTGTCCGGCTCGATGCCCCCGGTATCGATCAGGGTAAAATTGATATTCAGCCACTCCACATCGGCATAAATCCTGTCTCTTGTCACGCCCGGCGTATCCTTCACGATTGCGATATTCTCGCCCGCCAGCGCGTTGAACAACGTCGATTTGCCCACATTCGGCCGCCCGACGATCGCTACGATCGGCTTGCTCATTTGCTGCCTCCTTCTTCTCTTCCCGCCACAGCCGCGACGAGATCCTGTCCGCTTGATTTTACAATACGCACCCTTATTTGTAAAGCCTTTTCCAGTTCTCCCACGGTGATGTCATCCAGAAAAACCTCTTCTCCGCTGCGCAGCATATTGACAGGAAGCAGAAGCTCTGTCCCGAGCTCCTGATCTCTCAGCTGCTCCATAAGATCTGTCCCTGTGATCAGCCCTGAAACCGTGATCAATTCACCGAAAAAATGATTGCGGATTTCAAAAACATGAACTGTCAGATCCGGGAAAAAGCGTGCGATTTCCCCGCACAGCTCACGGATCAGAGGCGCAGCCAGACGTCCGGTCGCGATGGAGATTTCACGTCGGCCGGGACTTCTCATTTCCTTTGTATCCGCCTGCGCTCCGCCTTCATCCGGCTGTTTTCCGGCCGACCCGGGCTCGGATGCGTTTGCGTCCCCGCACATCCGCGCGAGCGCCTCCATCGTCTCCTCGCGCAGCAGCCGCATCATGCCGACACCGTTCTCAAGCTGCAGATAACCGTCGTAGCGCGCTTCCTCCGGAAGCTCCCGCCCGGCCAGCAGATACCATTCATCCGACGCGTGCACAAAATGCAGCCCGTATTCCGGATACAGCTTCTCCTGCCACGCCTCGATACAGTCAATAACCCGTTCCGCATCCTGTTTTGTGAAGGGCTCCAGCAGATACAGACCGTCCCGAAACTTTGTGAGTCCGACCGGCACAACCGAGACGCTCTTCAGGCTCGGCAGATATTCCGTAAGCTTTTGGATTGAATATTCCAGTTCCTCGCCATCGTTAACACCCTTACACAGCACAATTTGCCCGTTCATCTCGACGCCCGCCCGCGCCAGAGCGTCCACCTTCGGGAAAATATCTCCCGCGAAGCGATTGTTCAGCATCCTGCAGCGCAGCTGCGGGTTCATCGTGTGAAAAGAGATATTGATCGGCTCCAGGTGGTAACGGATGATCCGCTCGATGTCGTGGTCGCTCATATTGGTCAGCGTCACATAATTTCCCTGCAGGAACGACAGTCTTGAATCGTCGTCCTTGAAATACAGCGTCTCCCTCATGCCCTCCGGCATCTGGTCGATGAAGCAGAAAATGCATTTGTTTCTGCAGGAACGGTACTCGTCCATCAGGGAATTCTCGAACACGATCCCGAGATCCTCCTCAAATTCCTTTTCGATCTCAAGCTCCCACTCCTCGCCGTCCGGCTTTCGCACCAGCACGGTCAGATATTCCTCATTCGTCAGATAATGATAATCAAAGACATCCTCAACCGCCTGCCCGCTCACCTCCAGCAGCACATCTCCCGCCTCAAGCTCCAGTTCCTGCGCGATGCTTCCCGGCAGCACTTCTCTGATCTTATGTTCCGTTCGGTTCACTTGCATCGGTTCATCCCTCCCGCCGCCTGTCTTCTGAAATATCCGGCAGCTTTGTCGATCCCTTTGTCAGTCCATATTATTTTTTATCATACTATCTCTTTCGCGAAAAAGCAAGCCGACGGAGTCCGCCGGCATCCCATTTCGGGCAAAATAAAATGCTCTTCCGTGTCTGCTTTTTCTTGACTGAAAAATATGGGAATGATATAAATAAAATATCAGCATGTCTCTATTTCTTACACTACATACCATACGCACAGCATACAACGGAGGAAACTATGGCTGAATACGAGAACTTGGAACACATCTTACCGCTTGGCCCGTTAAAGATCGCGGCGCTCGAAGGATGCCGGGAATTCGGCAGAGCCGTAGACCGTCATCTCGCCGCGTCCAGAAGAGAGGCAGTCTCGGATAACGCCCACCTCTCCTCTCTGCCCGGCTATCTGGAGGATTCCTATCTGCTGGACTGCAGATGTCCGCGCTTCGGCACCGGAGAGGGCAAGGGACAGATCAACGAATCCGTGCGCGGCGCGGATCTCTATATCCTGGTCGACGTCTGTAACTACAGCCTGACCTATACGGTCTGCGGCCATGAAAACCACATGTCCCCGGACAATCACTATCAGGATCTGAAGCGCATCATCTCGGCGGCCACGGGCAAGGCCAAACGCATCAATGTCGTCATGCCGTTTCTGTACGAAGGACGCCAGCACAAGCGCGCCAAGCGCGAATCACTCGACTGCTCGCTCGCCCTGCAGGAGCTGACAGACATGGGCGTCTCAAATATCATCACCTTCGACGCGCACGATCCGCGCGTGCAGAACGCGATCCCGCTGAAGGGCTTTGACAGCTTCATGCCGACCTATCAGTTCCTGAAAGCGCTTCTCGATAATGTGGAGGATTTCCGAATCGACAACGATCACCTGATGATCATCAGCCCGGACGAGGGTGCGATGGGACGAGCCGTCTATTTTTCCAATATTCTCGGCATCGATATGGGAATGTTCTACAAGAGACGTGATTATTCGACCGTCGTAAACGGCAAGAATCCGATCGTCGCGCATGAATTTCTCGGAGATTCTCCGGCGAAAGCATGCTGGACGTGGCCCGTCAGGTCAAGGCTCGCGGCGCGAAACGCGTCTTCGTATGCACCACCTTTGGGCTGTTCACGGACGGTTTTGACAAATTCGACGAATATTATGAAAAGGGCTACATCTCGAAGGTCGTCACGACAAACCTGAACTACCGCAACCCGGAGCTTCTGAAGAAGCCGTATTACGCGGAGGCGGACATGACGAGATTTCTGGCGATCATCATCGAAGCGCTCAACCACGATACGACGCTCGGCAAGATGGAGACGCCGACCGAGAAAATCAATGAG
>CANQIW010000111.1 GCA_947624055.1 uncultured Lachnospiraceae bacterium | reverse complement strand
GATATCGTGCACTGCCACGACTGGCAGACGGGCCTGATCCCGGTGCTCCTCAAGGATAAGTTCCACGAGGGCGAGTTCTTCCGGGACATGAAGTCGATCATTACGATCCACAATCTCAAGTTCCAGGGAATCTGGGATGTGAAGACCGTCCGCGACATCACGGGGCTTCCGGCTTACTACTTTACGCCGGATAAGCTCGAGGCGTACGGAGACGCCAACTATCTGAAGGGCGGCATCGTGTACGCGGACGCGATCACGACGGTGAGCGATACTTACGCCGAGGAGATCAAGATGCCGTTCTACGGCGAGGGCCTCGACGGACTGATGAGGGCGCGTTCCAACTCCCTGCGCGGCATCGTGAACGGCATCGATTACGATGAGTACAATCCGGAGACGGACACCCTGATCGAACATAACTACAACGCGCGGAATTTCCGCAAGGAGAAGATCAAGAACAAGCGCGCCCTGCAGCGCGAGCTTGGATTGAATCAGAGCGATACCACGTTCATGGTCGGCATCGTCTCCCGCCTGACAGACCAGAAGGGCTTCGACTTGATCGCCCACATGATGGATGAGATGTGCCAGAACGACATCCAGATCGTCGTGCTCGGCACCGGTGAGGAGAAGTACGAGAACATGTTCCGCCACTTCGCGTGGAAGTATCAGGGCAAGGTGTCCGCGAATATCTTCTACTCCGAGGCGCTTTCGCACAAGATCTACGCATCCTGCGACGCTTTCCTGATGCCGTCGCTGTTTGAGCCGTGCGGATTGTCCCAGCTGATGAGCCTGCGCTACGGTACGGTGCCGATCGTGCGCGAGACCGGCGGTCTGAAGGATACGGTCATTCCGTACAACGAGTACGAGAGCACGGGCACCGGCTTCAGCTTCGCGAACTACAACGCGCACGAGATGTACTTCACGCTCCAGTACGCGATGTCCGTCTATTACAACAAGAAGCGCGAGTGGAACAAGATGATCGACCGCGGCATGGCGCAGGATTTCTCCTGGCACAGCTCGGCCGCGAAGTACGCGGAGCTGTATAACTGGCTCTAAGCCTTTGAGCATCCGGGATGTATCGCCCGGTACACAATTCGTTAAAAATACAGAAAGCAAAGCGTCTCCGGGAAGTCCTGCTTAAGGCCTCCCGGAGATTTTTCATATTTTATCTGCAAATCAGGAATAAGATTCCCTCCTTTGGAAAATACTGTGAGCGTAACCAAAAATCTTCCAGAAGGAGGGAATTTTTATGAACGAGATCTCAGAACTGGATCTTCAGAATCTTCGCCATCTGATCGGCGGATTTTCTACGACACAGTGCAAGATGCAGGCCTACGCGGAGCAGACGTCAGACCCGAATGTAAAGCAGTTTTTCCAGAAGTCCGCGCAGTCGGCGATGGAGAGCAGGCAGCAGCTGATGAAGTTCCTGCAGTAAGTTTTTGCGGGGAACGGTTCAGAACAGACCGAGTCACTTGCGGATGAGGCTGTAGAGAGAAAAAGGAGGAAAAACGATGTTGGATGAGAAGACGATGGTATCAGACACATTGGCGGGGATCAACGGCGAACTTGTGCGCTACGGCGAGATGATCCCGCAGACAGAGAACATGCAGCTCAAGCAGACACTGAAGCAGTTCCGCAATCAGTGCGAGCAGTCTCAGGAGGAGATCTACCAGATCGCGCGCAGCAAACAGTATTATGTGCCGGCTGCGAAGGCGACGCGGGAAGAGATCGATCATGTGAAGTCCATCCTTACCCAGGGCTGAACAGAAGGAGACTAAACGGCGGAAGCCGCCGCGGGGAGAATCGGGTTGATCCGGTTCCCGCGGCGGCTTTTGTTGTATTTAGGATTGTCAATTGGAGCAATATTTGGTACAATTCTTACGCTGACGATTCAACGCGGATATTTTCTGCCGGGAAGACCGGTATGGTATGGAGACAAGGCGGTGATTCATATTCTGATAGCAGAAAAGAAAAAAGGGCTGTTTTTTGGAATGATCTTATTTTTGACATTGGGTATGTTCTTTGATGCCGCGCGTGCGGCTGAGGCCGGGAAAGATACGACGGAGGCGGAGACAGAGGCAGAGACAGAGACGGCTTCCCTGAGCCTGAATAAGTCGTCCATCGTGATGCTGGCCGGAAAGACGTATCGCCTGAGAGCGACGTCCGTGAATCTTCCGTCCGCGATCAAATGGCGCAGCAGTGACAAAACAGTCGCGAAGGTGGACGGAACGGGGAAAGTGAAAGCGAAGGCTGTGGGGACGGCGATCATCCGGGCAAAAGCCGGAAAATATAAGACGACCTGTCGGGTGACGGTGATACAGGCGTCGCTGAATAAGACCAGACTGTCCCTTGGCAGGGGAAAGAGCAAGAAGCTTAAGCTGAGCGGAACCGATGTCGGGGTCACATGGAAGAGCAGCGATCCGGAGATCGTGTCGGTGAACGCTGCCGGGAAGGTAAAAGCAAAAAAAGAGGGAACTGCGAAGATTTATGCCGGAGTCGGTGTGAACAGGCTGACCTGCCAGGTGACGGTGACACGTGACCGCTGGGATCGCCTTCTGGATGAGTACCAGGACGATGCTAAGACCAATCAGCTGGTTTTCGTCAAATACACGGGCGGGAGCGACGCGACGGTACAGATGTACGTTAAGTCCGGGAAGAAATGGAAGCGCATTGTGAACTGCTCGGCGTATGTCGGAAAGAACGGGATTGACAAAGCCCGGCAGGGGGACATGCGAACGCCGACCGGCACGTTTTCACTGACGCAGGCATACGGTATCAAGGACGATCCGGGCGCGAAGCTTCCTTACGTGAAGGTAGACGAGAATCTCTACTGGTGCGCGGATGAGAATTACTACAACCAGCTGATCGATATCCGGGAGAAGCCGCACAGCTGCAGCGGAGAGCACCTGATCGATTACGCGCCGAATTATTATTACGGGATGTTCCTTGACTACAACAAGGAAAACGAGTACAAAAAGGGAGCGGCGATCTTCCTGCACTGCACCGGCCCGAAGGTGTACACGGCCGGGTGCATTGCGGTCAGCCAGGCCAATATGATCAAGATCATACAGAATGCCGGGGATGGCGCGAAGATCTGCATTTATCCGGCCTAGTCACCGTGCGGTCTGCGGGACGGTGCGGGCGGGTTTATATGATAGAGAGAAAAGAAACGAAAAGAGGTTTGAGCAACATGAAAGTAAGAAAACTGGGAATAACTTTACTGTTACTGGCGTTTTGCCTGCTGCCGGCAGTTCGGACGGAGGCGGCTCCCAAAAATCCAAAAAGTATTAAACTGAACAAAAAAACTGTGTCTGAGCTTCCGGGAAAGTCGATCCGGCTTAAGGCGACGATAACGCCAAAGGGAGCGGGGGGGGGAACTGAAGTGGAGCAGCAGCGATGAAAGCGTTGCCACGGTGAACCAGAGCGGAAAGGTTACGATCCACGGACTGGGAACTGCCCGGATCACCGTGAAGACCCCGAACGGAAAAAAAGCAGTCTGCAAGGTGAAGGGTATCCGGTACATCCGGGCAAACGGGAAGCTGAGCATTGCCACGCCGAAAGGCGTGAAAAAATATACGATCTATTCACAGCATAAGTATGGTCCATATTATACCAGTTACGGCTGTGTGACGACGGCGGTGGCGATCGTGGCCTCGTCTTACGGAAAATCCTATACACCAAGGGATATACATACGGGCTCCGAAGGGAAGAAATACAGTGAGCGCTATGCGCTGAAAAAGATGAAGAAAACGAGCGAGCTCAGGAAATATTACAACAGGGCCGCGCTCTCTCTGCGCACAGCGTCGAAGATATTGTCCAATATGGGAATAAAGAACCGTGCAGTCTATAAATTCAACAGATCCAAAGCGGAAAAGGAGATCAGGGCGCATTTAAAACAGGGAAAGCCGGTGATCATCAAGGCAAACACGAACCGGTACAACGGGATCCGGCTTGCGAACGTACACCACGCGATCGTGCTGGTGGGGCTGGACTCCAGGGATCAGATCATTTATGTCAATCCCGGCTGGGTGCAAAACTACAAGATCAAGCTGTCCACCCTGCTGAGACATCATATGCCCCCGGCCCAGGGAAATTACATGACGCCATATGTGCTGAATATCAGTACGGCGGGCGGCTATATTCTGGTCGAATGATGAAGAAGCTTTCTGCGAACAGGCTTCTCCGGAAGCAGGAGGAAGGCGAGCAGCAGGAAGACAGCCGTGTAGATGCATATCAGACAGAGCAAAGAGATCCAGGACGTCCTGCCGGAAAAAGGCAGGGCGTTTTGTAGCAGGAGAGGAAGCGCGCAGCCCGCGGCGCAGAGGAAGGACGGAGCAGGGCGCCTGACAGGCCGGCGGAGAGATCGCCGTTTTGGCGCAGCAGCGTCAGCGAGCAGACGGTGATGAACGCCTGGCTGCACAGAGTCCCGGCGAAGTAGCCGTCGATCCCGGCCTTTGGAACGAAAAAGAGGATCGCGGCAAGGCGGATGCCGGAGGCGGCGACATTCCAGATGGTGACGGGCATGGTTGCGCCGAGCCCGTGCAGGACGCTCGCCAGGGTCGTATTGATGTAGAGGAACGGACAGAGCAGGGCAAGCTTTCGGGTGTAGACCCCTGCGAGCCTGTTGTGGAACAGAAGCGTGCCGATATCGGAGCCGAAAAGCAGAAAGGCGCCGAGGAAAAACATGCCGAGCAGGAGGCTGCCCTGGAAACCGGCATCCACGGTACTGCTTATCTTTTTCCCCTGATGCAGCGCGCGCGCTTCCGAGACCGCGGGAAGGAGCAGCGTGCCGAGCGCGGTTGTGATCGCGGTGGGGAACAGGACCAGGGGGAGCGCCATCCCTGTCAGGGTACCGTAGAGCGCGAGCGCCTGTGCGCTGCCGCAGCCGAAGCGCTGCAGCATTTGGGGCAGGAGCGCCGCCTCAATGCCCTGGAGGACGCAGATCAGCATACGATTCAGACTCAGGGGCATGGAGACAGAGACGGTCCGCTTCAATTCAGCACGCCCGGGACGGCAGCATCCGCTCAGGCGTCTGGTTTTCTGCGATTTGTCTGAACTCTCGGCGCGGTTAAGGTGCATAGAGCGATGTACAGGGTCGGCAAAAGGCTTTCGAAGCTCCGAAAAAGGAGCGCTTTTCCCGCAAAACAGACAGACGGCGCAGAACAGGGCTGCAAAG
Organism: uncultured Lachnospiraceae bacterium; assembly: GCA_947624055.1. GTDB lineage: Bacteria > Bacillota > Clostridia > Lachnospirales > Lachnospiraceae > Choladousia. Next base: position 2,021 of record CANQIW010000111.1, on the reverse strand, counting down.
AGTTCGCCTGCGAGCTGACCGAGCGCCATGACGGAGGCGTCCGCGCTCCGGCCGCTTTTCCGGAAAAACGCGAAGAAAAAGAGGACGGCGGCGATGCGCAGGAATTGTTCGACAAACTGTGCCGCCGACGGAACGGCGACATTTTTTCGTCCGATGAAAAATCCGCCGATGCAGCTGTGGATGGCGGAGAATGGTACAGACAGGGCAACCGTCTGAAGAAGCGGGGCGCAGGACGGCTCCAGCAGGAAGGAGCGGGCGATCCAATGCGCGCCGAAAAACAGGGCCGCCGCACAGAGCACAGAGAGACTGCCGGAGAGCAGCAGGGCGCAGGCAAGGATGCGAAGCGCCGCACGGCTGTCCTTTTTTGCATAAGATTCCGCGGTGAAGCGCGAGACGGCCGTCTGTATCCCTCCGCAGGAGATTGCCATGCCGAACGCGAAGACGGGGAGGGTGAGCTGGAACCTCCCGATCTGCGCCGCACCGATCGCGCGAGAGAGGAATATTTTATAGAAGAAGCCGGCCAGCCGTGTCAACAGGCCGGTGAAGGTCAGGATCGCAGTGCCTTTCAGGAGATAATGCCGCTGGTTCATAGACGTCCGCCCGGGATGTTGTTTGTACACTATATGCGGCAAAGGACGGGGAATAGTACTGCGATCATTTCTCCGTTCCGGCCGGTGCGGACAGCCGAGAACGCACGAGATAAAATTCTCTTGACATATGGAAAAACCAGTGTTATCCTATGTGCGAAATCCGAGTAAAATGCTCGGAAATAAAAACAGGGCACAGAAATGCACCCGGAACGTCCAGGAGATTGTATGCCTGGCAGGGAGAAGGCCATGAAACTGTCTACGAAGGGAAGATATGGATTGCGGGCGATGATCGATCTTGCTCAGTACAGCGAGCAGGAGGCGGTGTCGATCAGCAGCATCGCGCAGCGGCAGAATATTTCCGAGAGTTATCTGGAGCAGCTGGTCGCGAAGCTGAAGAAAGCCGGGCTGGTGATGAGTATGCGCGGCGCGCAGGGCGGATATCGTCTGGCGAAACCGGCGGACGAGATCTCGGTCGGAGATGTGCTCCGCGCGCTGGAAGGCAATCTCGAGGCAGTCGCCTGCGCGGCGCAGACAGACGAAGGCTGTCAGGGAGCGGATCTGTGCGTGACAAAATATGTCTGGCAGAGGATCAATGAGAGCATTGCCGCGACCGTCAACGAGATGATGCTCAGCCGTCTCGTGGAGGAGAGCAGGGAGGCGCAGAAGAACGCTCGGAAGAAGGCGGATCCGCAGCCGGACGCATACATACAAAAACAATGCAGATGTTAACACTGCAGATTTGGATAGAAGGAGAATGAACATGGAACGATTAATTTATCTGGACAATGCCGCAACAACAAAGACTTCGCCGACGGTGCTTGAGGCGATGCTCCCGTATTTTTCCGAGTATTATGGGAATGCTTCCAGCATCTACAGCATCGGCACGAAGAGCAAGGAGGCGATCAACCGCAGCAGGGAGACGATCGCGAAGACACTCGGCGCGAAGCCGGAAGAGATCTATTTCACCGCGGGCGGTTCCGAATCCGACAACTGGGCGATCAAAGCGACCGCGGAAGCCTATGCGGCGAAGGGAAAGCATATTATCACCTCGAAGATCGAGCATCACGCGGTGCTGCATACCTGCGAGTATCTGGAGAAGCAGGGCTTTGAGGTCTCCTATATCGACGTCGATGAGAACGGCGTGCTGAAGCTGGACCAGCTCGAGAAGGCGATCCGTCCGGATACGATCCTGATCAGCGTCATGTTTGCGAACAACGAGATCGGCACGATCCAGCCGATCAAAGAGATCGGGGAGATCGCGAGAAAGCACGGGATCCTGTTTCACACGGACGCGGTGCAGGCGTACGGACAGCTCCCGATCAACGTAGACGAGCTGAACATCGATATGCTCAGTTCCAGCGGCCACAAGATCTGCGGGCCGAAGGGGATCGGCTTCCTCTACATCCGCAAGGGCGTGAAGATCCGCTCGTT
>CANQIW010000110.1 GCA_947624055.1 uncultured Lachnospiraceae bacterium | reverse complement strand
CACATGGAGGAGTTTGTCGATGTGCAGCTCGCCATGCACGCGAAGAAGGCGCCGCGCCTGACGCTGCAGAAGGACAAGTTCGCGCGCAAGATCAACAGCCTGAAGGACGTGCTCGACGCGACGGCGCGCTATGAGCTCTGTACCAGACTCGACTCCATGCCGAACCACACGAAGCTCTGCCACGGCGACTTCAACCCGAGCAACGTGATTGTTTCCCCGGACGGGAAAAAGTGGGTGGTAGACTGGGCGCACGCGACGCAGGGCAACGCGAGCGGAGACACCGCGATCACCTATCTGGAGTTCGCCCTGAAGGACAAGAAGATGGCGGATCTCTACCTCGAACTGTTCTGCCGCAAGAGCGACACCGCGAAGCAGTACGTGCAGAAATGGATGCCGATCGCGGCTGCGGCGCAGCTGACAAAGGGTATTCCGGAGGAGCGCGAATTCCTGCTCCACTGGGCGGATATCATCGATTTCCAGTAAACATGAATGGAAACAAAATGAAGTGAAGCAGAGCCAGCTCCTTTGCAGTTTGCTGTGAGGGAGCTGGCTTTTCTAAGAAAAAAATATAAATTGGGTAAAGGATGAAGAAGATGCTCAGCCCCGCCCGACCCACTTGTCGAGCGTTTCGAGCAGCTTCGGCACTTCGATCGGCTTCGCGATGTGGTCGTTCATGCCGGACTCCAGGGCGTCGCGGATATCGTCCGCGAAGGCGTTGGCAGTCATGGCGATGATCGGGAGACGCTTTGCGTCCTCCCGGTCGAGGCTGCGGATGTGCCGCGTCGCCTCGTAGCCGTTCATGACCGGCATCTGGATATCCATGAACACGAGATCGTAGTAATCCGGCGGATTTTTCTCGATTATGTCCACGGCGGCCTGACCGTCCTCGGCTTCCTCCACCGTGACGTCGATAAAACCGAGCAGCTCCTTCGCGATCTCACGGTTGAGTTCATTGTCCTCGACCAGCAGGATCCGCCGTCCGCTGTAATTCGCTTCCCTGAGCCCGGCCGCCTCCAGCTTCTTCCCCTTCTCACCCTGCGCGAGCACAGACTTAAGCGCGTAGACAAGGCGGGAGCGGAAGAGCGGCTTCTCGATAAACGCCTGGATCCCGGCTTCCCTTGCCTCCGCCTCGATGTCAGACCAGTCGTAGGCGGAGAGGATGATGATCGGGATATCGTCCCCGACCTTCGCGCGGATCTCCCGCGCGGTCTCCACGCCGTCCATGCCCGGCATTCTCCAGTCCAGGATCACAGCGGCAAAGTCATTTTCGGATCTGTGCGCCGCGACGATCCGGTCGACGGCCTCCTGACCGCTCAGTACCCACTCGGACGTCATGCCGATGTTTTCCAGAATATCGCAGGTGCTGACGCAGGAATCCTGATCGTCGTCCGCCACGAGAACGTGCAGATTCACCAGATCCTGTACGTCGTCTGATTCGAGCTCCTGCAGCTTCAGATGAATCCGCACGGTGAACACGGAACCGACGCCGGGCGTGCTCTCTACATGGATATCGCCCTCCATCATGCGCACGATGTTGCGGGTGATGGACATGCCGAGTCCAGTGCCCTCGATGTTGTTGCTGACCGAGTCCTTCGACCGGCTGAACGGCTCGAAGATCGTCTTGAGAAATTCGCTGTCCATGCCGACGCCGGTGTCCTCACAGACAAACTCAAAACAGCCCATCCCGTGGATCCGCGAGTCGCACTCCCGGATGGAGAATGTGATCGTCCCGCGCTCCGGGGTAAATTTCACGGCGTTTCCGAGAATATTCAGGAAGATCTGGCGCAGCCGCAGCTCGTCTCCGATCACGTCCTCGTGCCCGATGTCCGAGATGTGTACCTTCAGATCCTGTCGCTTGCTGTTCGTCTGGCTGCGGATGATGGTGACGATACTGTCCACCATATCGGCCATGTTGAACGGCTCCTCAGACAGCGTGACCTTGCCGCTCTCGATCTTGGACATATCCAGGACGTCGTTGATCAGCGCGAGCAGGTGCCGGCTGGAGATCGTGATCTTGCTCAGGCAGTCGGTCAGACGATCCTTGTCGTCCATATGCATCGCCGCCACAGCGGTCATGCCCATGATAGCGTTCATCGGCGTGCGGATGTCGTGCGACATGCGCGCGAGGAAATCGGACTTCGCCTGATTGGCGGCCTCCGCGGCCTCGGACGCGTTCCTGAGCGCGAGACGGATCTCGAGCTCGCGCTCCTTCAGGGCCGTGACGTCCTGGATCGCGTACAGGACTCTGGAAGGCAGGCCGTCTTTTCGCTCCAGACAGAGGATTGACATATTCTCCCAGCGCTTTCCGTCCAGATCGATCTGATATTCAAACTGAAGATAAGGCACATCCTCCTTCAGATGCTCCTGCACATAGGCCTGCGAGATTACGGCGCCCATCTTCTGGCTGCTGTCGGCCTCTGCAATGTATTTCTGATCGAGATGCCGCACCAGATCAGAGTATGTGCCGGTTTTCGACAGGCCGGTTTCCTGACCCTTCAGATATTCGTAGGTGTCCGTCGCATAGTCCACCAGCGCGAAGCGTGTAAAGAGCGCGGGGACGGCGTCCACGATCCGGGACATTTCCTGCTTCTCAGAGACCAGGCGCCTGCGCTGCAGCGTGTTCTTCACAACCAGGTACAGCAGGTAGAGGACGAAGACGGCAATGAGCTTGATCTCCAGACGGATCCCCGCGGAGTCGGCGCCTCTCGTCATGCTGGAAGTCAGGACAGAAGGAAAGCTTTGCATCAGCATCCAGTCGTCTCCCGGAAGGGGCGTAACGTAAGCGCTGCCCGCGCCGCTTGCGCCATTGTAATTGAGGCTTGTGGAGCTGCCGTTGGCAAGCGCCTGTTCCAGCTTTGTGTAGTTGCCTTCGGACAGGCGGCCCTTTTCTCCGAGAGCGGACAGAAGATTCTCCGGCTGGGAGCTGTCGCCTACGGCGAGAATGACGGTTCCGTCATGATCCAGAAGATAGGTGCTGCCGTTCAGGCCAAAATAGTCGGTGGTGAGCATTTTCGTCATGGTATCGCCGCGCATGATACCGCTCAGTACGCCGATGATCTGATCCTCATAATAAAAAGGAGTATAAAAGATCATCAGCGTTTCGTTGGTAATCCTGGAATTGTAGATCACACATTTGCCGCTGTTGCCCTGTATCCCCTGACGGAAATAATCGCGGTCTGAGAGATCCGCTGTCCGGCCGTCCGCCGTCAGATCCATCCCGTCCGCCGAGATGAACTCCACATAGTCGAAGGTGGAATGCTCCGTCATATCCTGCAAAAGCGGCGCGTCGATCTCTGGCTGCGGGATCGTCGCGCTGTAGAGGCGGGCCATCATCTGCACATTCTGCTGAGAAGAATGGATCAGGTCGTTGACACGCTCGGCCGTCTGTTTGGTCGCCGCCTCAATAAAGCTGTCGTTCTGTTCGGTGATGCGCTGACGGTTTTCCCTCGCGAAGGTATAAAAGGAAAAGATGATAAAAGCGAGCAGTACGCCGAGAAACAAAAGATCCCAGATGATTTTTTTGTTTTCTCCCTTGGCGTTTATACGAATGTCTGTCTTCATGGTCTCCCTCCAATGGCCGGTTTTGGTAAAATCAGTCAAAATAAGAGGCGCCTGTCACATTCGCCTCTGATTTTTAAGAAAATGCAGGATATATCTGATGTCAGTACAATTCTAACATGAGATATCAGAAGATGCAACAGGAACTGCGCGGAACTTGTAAGCGAGTTGCAGAGCCGTGCATAAGAACGAAAAGAACGAAAAAGCTGCGCTTTTCCGGGCTTACGGGCATTCGCCCTGTCATCTGTCAGCAAAGTCAGACACTTGTGAGCAAGCTCCCGTGTCTGACTTTGCTTCCATCTGGCACGGCTCATTGCTTTCGTGAAAATTAAGATTCGCGGGCTTGACTATTTTTCGCGAAAGGTGCAATATTATCTAGTGAAGCGACTTGGGGGAGAAGCTTCCGAAAACGGATAAATAATTACAGAAGGGTAAGAGACGAAAGTGAAAAAGAAAAGAAAAGGTTTGAAGATCGCTGTTATTGTCATTGCATGTCTGCTGGTAATCGGGCTTGGCGTGCTCGGATATTATCTGTATGAGCAGGCGAACAGCGGTCTTTTTTTTGAGGAGACGAAGATCAACGGCTATGATGTCGCGGGGAAGACCTGCAAGGAAGTGCTGCTGATGATGGAGCGCGATTACAGCGCGCCGAAGGTGGAGCTCAAGGAGGGCGGCGAGACGGCTCTGACATTGTCGCTCGCGGACATGGGCTATACGATCGATCAGCGGGAGCTGCTGGATAATATACAGAACTGTATGCGAGAGCAGAATATCCGGTTGATCTTCAGCCTGGTAGGCGGCAATGAATTCGAGGCGGAAGTTCCGTTCGACTTTGATGAGGCGGTTTTTCAGAGCGCGATTGCTTCCGCGAAGCTTGCGAATCCGCGTGTTGCGAGCGCGGACGCTTCTTTGCAGTTCGACGGCACGGAGTATTTTATCGAGCCGGAGGTGTACGGCAACGAGATGGACGACGCTGATCTGCGGGTATTTGTGAAGGATTTTGTGGACAAGCTGACCGGGAACAGCCAGCCGCAGCCGGACGCGTCGATCGATATTCCCGACTCCTTCTATTTTGTTCCCGCGGTCACGCAGGACGACGCGAAGATGAATGCTCTGATGAATACCTACAATGCCTACTGCAAAGCGAAAATTTCCCTGCTGTTTGGCGAGCAGAAGGAGGTCGTGGACTGGTCTGTGATCCAGAACTGGCTCGATATCGATGAGAACGGAGTGGGAACCCTGCGCGAGGAAGAGGTATATGATTACGTGTATGATCTTGCGGCCCGTTATGATACTTTGTACTACAAGCGTGACTTTGTCGCGCATGATGGGAGGACGATCTCCTATGAATCGTGTGATTACGGTTATCAGATGGACAGAGACGGTGAGGCGGCGCAGCTGATCAGCGACATTTACAGCAACACAGAGGTTGAGCGTGAGCCGGTGTACGCGGTTAAGGGTTACAGGCGCAACGGCCGGGACGATATCTGCGGCAACTATGTGGAGGTCAGCCTTTCAGCACAGCACCTTTGGTTCTATCTGGACGGGCAGCTGATCGTCGAGACGGATGTCGTTTCCGGGCTGCCGAAGGACGAGCGCGAGACGGCGACCGGCGTATTCTGCATTCCCTACAAGAAGAGTCCGGAGACGTTAAAGGGCGATACCTGGGAGGAGAAGGTCACGTACTGGATGCCGTTTTACAATGGGCAGGGTCTCCACGACGCGCCGTGGAGAAGCTCGTTCGGCGGCAGCATTTATCTGACGAACGGATCGCACGGCTGCGTGAACCTCCCGGCAGACGCGGCACGGCAGATCTACGAGAACATGCCGGAGCGCTTCCCGATCTTCCTATATAAGTAATTGTGCGGCGTTCTGACTGGAGGCGGGAGCAGGACGGCAGGAACAGGAAACAGATGATGTGCGCGCTGCCCGCGACTTAAGGGATTGGGCGGCGGACGGAGGATACAGTATGAAGGATAATACAAAACAGCGGATCAGGGAAGTCGTCGCGGACGCAATTGCAGACGGCGTGACGGCGGGAATGAACATTCTGGTGCTGCAGGATGGAAAAGAGGTTTTCTATGACGAGCAGGGTTACGCGGATCTGGAGAAGCGGACGCCCATCCGGCGCGATACCATTTTCCGGCTTTACTCGATGACGAAGCCTGTCACGGCCGCAGCGGCTATGCTGCTTCTGGAGCGCGGACAGCTGGATTTCTGCCAGTTCGTGTCGGATTTTCTGCCGGGCTTCTCGCAGCTGACGGTGGAGAAGGATGGCGAGATCGTACCCGCTCAGGTGCAGATGACGGTGCACCATCTGCTGAACATGACCTCCGGCCTCACCTACGGGGACGATGTGACAAAGGCCGGGAGACAGGTGTCCGCCCTGCTTGAGGAGGCCGTGCGGAAGCTGCACACGGACGAGGCAATTTCCACGGTGGAGCTGGCGAACCGGCTTGGAGGTCTTCCGCTCGCGTTTGAGCCGGATTCCTCTTGGCAGTATGGGCTTTCCGCGGATGTGCTCGGCGCGGTCATTGAGAAGGCATCCGGCGTCCGCTTCGGGGAATTTTTGAGAGCAAATCTGTTTGAGCCGCTCGGGATGTACGACACGGATTTCTGGGTGCCGCAGGAGAAGCGGGAGCGTCTCGCGAAGACCTATGAGACCGTTGGAAAGGGCGAGATGCGGCTCTATGACGGCGACAATCTGGCCGTCTCCAACGATATGGAGCGGCCGCCTGCGTATGAGGCGGGCGGAGCCGGGCTGGCGTCCACGATCGACGACTACGCGCGTTTCGCGCAGATGCTGCTGGACCGCGGGAGCTGCGAGGGGAAGCAGATCCTCGCGCCGCGCACGGTGGACTATATGGTGAGCGGAGACCTGACGCCTGTGCAGCAGGAGGCGTACCGCAGATGGGTCGGGCTGGAGGGTTTTTCCTATTCCCATCTGATGCGCGTGATGCGCAATCCGGCGATGGCCACGGGGCTTGCCGGCGCGGGCGAGTACGGCTGGGACGGCTGGCTCGGCTGCTATATGGCGAATTTCCCGCGGGAGCGCATCTGCGCCTGCTCATGATGCAGCAGAAAAAGGACGCCGGTACGATCCCGCTCACGCGGAAGATCCGTAACCTTCTGCTCTCCGGCCTGGAGTAAAAACGGGGAGCAAAGGCGCGTGAAGAAATGTTCGCAAAGATATCCGGCAAAGATGCGCGGATGTTGGCGGAGCATCCGCATCCGCGATTTTTGAAAATAGTCGGTTGACAAACCAAAACGGCTGGTATATAATAAATTCCGCTGAAAAGATGTGCGCATAGCTCAGCTGGATAGAGCGTTTGGCTACGGACCAAAAGGTCGGGGGTTCGAATCCTCTTGCGCACGCTGTGAAGGACCGCGCACCATGTGGTGTGCGGTCTGTTTTTGCCTAAAGGAGACTTTAAACTGGTCGGTTCAAAATGTTTAAAAGTGCTTTACCTGCCCGGCAGGTTCATGGTAAAATATCCGCGAAAGTAATGAGCCGAAGGTTTCATAAGGTCGGCACGGCTCCACGGTTCATAAAAGCATAGATCACACACATCACAAAGGAGAGACTTAGTGTGAAAGAAAGTAGAGGAAGGCCGTAAAATGGCGCACTGAAACAAGCTATTGAAAAATAGCCTTTTGAAACA
>CANQIW010000109.1 GCA_947624055.1 uncultured Lachnospiraceae bacterium | reverse complement strand
GTCTCCTGCCCCACGTTCACAACATGCATCTGGCGGTACGCCTCGCGCCCCTCCACCAGGATACGGTAGTGAATCTGGAACGCGTTCCTGTGCGCCAGCCTCTTTCCGATATTCTCCGGGGCGATCGCGTCCCGGAACATCTCGCGGTCCTCCGGGTGAACCCACTTCTCTATGTATCGCTCCATGCACGACGCAACGCCGGGCAGCTGCTTCTCGTCCCCGAACAGCATCAGGAACTGCTCGCTCAGGCGGTAGGCCCAGATCCAGTCCTCCGTCAGATCCACATACAGGATGGAAGCATAGTCAATGCTCAATCCTTCGATCACCCTCATGCGCCGGAAGTGCTCCTGACTGATCGACGCGAGCTCGCGGCTGTAGCCCTCGGCCTGATTCTTCCACTTTTCTTCTCTTTGCAGGCTCTCCTGCTGCCAGGTGAGCCGCTCCTCCATCAGACGATTCTTCTTCTCTGTGGCGTCTCCAATGAACACATAGAAAATACCGAAGCCGTCGTTTTCCAGAAAATGGCCGTAATCATCCACCCAGCGCACCTCGCCGTCCCGGCGGATGATCCGGTATTCCACATAGTCCAGATCATAGCGGCTGTCCCGGATCTGCTCGGCAATGCTTGTCTCCACCGCATCCAGGTCTTCCGGGTGCACGATCCCCCGGAAGGAATTCCCTGTCCACTCACGGAATTCCTCCATGGTATTGCAGCTGAAAATACGCAGCATCGCGTCGTTGGCATACAGGATGTCTTCGTTCCCATCCGCACGGTAAATGAAGAAACCGCCCGGCATCTCATCGGCGAAATGCCTGATCTGCTCAAAATTCACAAGCCTGGACAAAATATATTCGTTCTGCTGAAAATCACTTTCCCGATCGTTCAAAACCGTTCCTCCGAAACCTTCTGCAATCTGTCGCTTTGTCATCCGGCATCCCCGCGTGGTCTGCTGTCTTCAGGATATCTTACCATTTTTCACCATATCTGTCACCAAAAACTTTCGATTGTACGCAAAAAAATAAGGCGCAAACAGGAATGTCCGCGCCCAAATATCTCCGTCCGCTCACTCCACCCGCAGCATGCGATAGCCGACGCCGATGTGTGTCTGGATGTACTGCTTCGCCTCCGCGCCGCTCTCCAGCTTCCTGCGCAGCGTCGCCATGAACACGCGCAGAGAGGCGACATCGTTCTCCCAGCTGCTGCCCCAGATCTGCTGCGTGATGTAGGTGTGTGTCAGCACCTTGCCCAGATTTTTCGAGAGCAGGCAGAGCAGCTTATACTCGATCGGCGTCAGATGCAGCTCCGTCCCCGCAAGCCAGGCGCAGCCGGCCGCGTAGTCGATCTTCAGGTCCCCGTTCTCAAAGACCGCGTCGTTCTCCTTCTCCTGCTTCATGAGCGCGAAATGGCGCTGGGTGACCCGCAGCCGCGCCAGCAGCTCCTCCACAGAAAAAGGCTTCGTCAGGTAGTCGTCCGCTCCGGCGTCCAGCGCGTCGATCTTGTCTGTATCCTCGCTCCGCGCGCTGATCACGATGATCGGCGTGTTCGACCAGCTCCGTATCCTCTTTATGACCTCCACGCCGTCCATATCCGGCAGCCCGAGATCCAGAAGGATCACGTCCGGATTGTGGGACGTCACCTGCAGGATCGCGCGCTCTCCGTTTTCCGCGGTCAGATAGCGATAGTCGTGCGTCTTCAGCGTCGTCGTGATCAGATTGCGCACCGGCGCGTCGTCCTCGACCACCAGCACAAGAAATTTATTCATGAAGCTGTACCTCCCTGACAGGTAATGTAAATGTGAAGACCGCCCCGTGCGGCTTCGCGTCGGTCACGGTGATCGTCCCTCCGTGCGCGGTTACGATCGACCTGCACAGAGCCAGCCCGAGCCCCATACTGCGCCGGCCGTCCGTCACCGGATGCTCCCCGGTATAAAACAGTTCGAAAATCTGCGGCTTCATCTCATCCGGAATGCCCGGACCATCGTCGACGACGCTGACCACCGCCATATGGTTCTCCTCTCGCACCGAGATCGTGATCGCCGAACCCTTTTGCGTATATTTGACCGCGTTGTTTACCAGATTGATGATCACCTGCACGATCAGCCTCGCGTCCATCTGAACAAGAAGCAGCTCGTTCTCATTGCACACGTTGATCGTGTGCTCCGACTGCCTGCGGTCAATGTGCCGCAGCGCCTCCGCGATAACCTCGTCCATCAGCTCCGCGTCCCTGTGCAGCTCTACTCCCTTGCCCTCCATCCGGGTGACCGAGAGCAGATTCTCGACCAGGGTGATCAGCCACATGGAATCGTCGTAAATATCTGTATAGAGTCCCTGCTTCGTCGCTTCGTCAAAGTATTCGCCGTTCGTCATCAGGTTGCTCGCGTTGCCGGAGATCGAAGTCAGAGGCGTGCGCAGATCATGGGAGATCGTGCGCAGAAGGTTCGCTCGCAGCTGCTCGTTCTGCGCCAGCACCGCGGCGTCCTCCTTCTCCCTCGCGTTCTTCTCATTCTGCATCGCGAGCGCGCACTCACCCAGGATCGACATCAAAATACCGTTTTCAAACGCGTCCATCGGCTTGTCCTTCACATCGATACCGGCCACGCCGTAGAGCACGCCGCCGAGGCGGATCGGATAATAGCGCCGCGTTTCCGTGTTTCCTGCGGACAGCAGCCGCTCCAGATCGCAGTCCTCCGGAAGGGAGATCGCCACCTCCCTGCCCGTCAGCTTCGAGAGCTGATCCGCCGTCGCGCGAACGATCGCCTCCCTGCCCGCGGCGTGCTGCAGCGACTGGTTCGTGTCGAGCAGTATCTTTGTGCGATAAGCGCTCTGAGCCGACTGATACGCGAAATTTTTCATGCGCGCCGCAAGCGTGCCGGTGAGGAGCGACGCCAGAAGCATGACAAGAAAAGTCATCGGATAGCCGATGTCATAAGCCAGCAGCGTATAGCGCGGATACGTGAACAGATAGTTAAAAATGAACACACTGGCCACAGACGCCAGAACGCCGTAGACCATGTGCTCCGTCACTACGGAGGTGATCAGGACGCCCAGGATGTACACCGTGATGATGTTGGCGTCAGAAAGTCCCCAGCGGTAGAACAGCAGGCTCAGACTCGTGGCCATCACCAGAGAGAGAAGGAATTTTACCGTGTCGAACAGGCTGAACATCGGCTTTCCCGAGCGCTCCTTGCGCACACGGTAACGGGAATCCGCCAGACCGTCCGGGATTATGTAGATCTCCATGTTCGGCGCGCTCTCAATCAGCCGGTCGGTCAGCGCCCGTCTTCCGGGAAAACGACGGCTCGCCGCGTTGCTTCTGCCGACCACGATCTTTGTCACAGCGTTGAGCCGCGCGAACTCCGCGATCTGGAACGAAATGTCGTCCCCTGCCACAAGCTCCGTGACCGCGCCCAGCTCCTGCGCAAGCCGCGTGTTTGCCTGCAGGCGGTCGCGGTCCCCCGACCCGGCCAGAGAGAACTCCGGCGTCTCCACAAAGAGAGCCGTCAACGTCCCCTGATACGCCTGCGCCATCCGCGCCGCCGTCCGGATGATCTTCGCGTTGGACGGCGCGGAAGACAGGCAGACCAGGATATGTTCTTCTGCCTGGCTGCCTGTCCGGTTATCACTGCGTTTTCCAGACCTGTTGTTTCGCTCCTCCTCTGTTTGTCTTCCACTCATTCCTGATTCCTGCCTTAAGATCTCTCGCTTCCCGAACCGTTCCATGCCCGAAAAAGCTCATACTTCGCTTTGCCCGCGGACCCCTCGCCGGGACGGCATCGCCCTCCCTCGAAGCGCGATCGCTTCGCCCTGTCCTCCGCCGCCCGGAAGCGGCCTCCCGAAGGCAGACCCCCGCGTCCGCGCCTGTCTCCGTCCGACACGGCCCATTGCTTTCGCGTACATTTCTTTCGCGTTCATTGTACCATATTTCTGATTTTTGGAACAGCATTTGTTCCAGAAATCCTCCGCTTCTCTTTACCACAATGTATCCGATCACAATACACAGAATAAAGATCACAAACAAAATCAGATCTGTCATATCATCAGCACCTCCTCTTCACGCAACGCCGTTTCCGGCTCAGATGCGGAAATATTTCTGTACCTCCCTGCGGTTTCCGAGGATCAGTGCCGTCATCCCGTCCTCGAAGCCAAGCTGCGGCGTGATGTTCAGATCCAGCTTTCCGCCCTTCTCCCGGCGAACCCCCATGACGTTCATACCGTATTTTTTCCGGATATCGAGCTCGCCGATCGTCCTGCCGAACCAGGGCTTCGGCACCTCGACCTCATACACCGCGTACTCCTCGCTCAGCTCAATATAGTCCAGGAGATGATCTGAGCTGTAGCGGATCGCCGTCCAGGACGCGAGCTGCTTCTCCGGGTAGACGACCTCGTCCGCCCCGTTGCGCAGAAGAAATTTCTCATGGACGTCGCGCGCCGCCCTGGAGACCACAAGCTTCGCGCCGAGCTCCTTCACAAGCGAGGTTGTCTCCAGAGAACTCTGGAAATCGTCCCCGATCGCCACGATGCAGACGTCGAAATCCCTCACTCCAAGGGTCTCCAGAAACGCCCGATCCGTACTGTCCCCGATCTGCGCGTTCGTCACATAGGGCAACACCTGATTGACACGCTCCTCCGATTTATCCACCGCCATCACCTGGTGGCGCAGCTCCGAGAGCTTCCTCGCGATATGCCTTCCGAATCTTCCGAGTCCGATCAGCAATACTGTTTTCATATCCTCTCTCCTTCTCTCCGGTTCCGCCTTCATTCCCGTGCAAACCGGTCTGTCCGATTTATATATGATCTGTTCTCAGTTCTGTTGATTTGCGCTTCTGTCCTCTCACAGTCCTGTCTGTTTTCGGCGAGCCTGCGCGTCCAGCGCCTAGCCCACCGTGATCTTTTCCTTCGGATAATGCAGGGAAGCCTTCTGCGTCTCTGAGAACGCCGCGAAGATCAGTGTCAGTCCGCCGACCCGCCCGAAGAACATCAGCGAGATCAGGATCAGTCTGGACAGCGCGCACAGCTGCGTCGTAACGCCGAGCGTCAGCCCGACCGTGCCGATCGCCGACGCCGTCTCGAAGAGCGTCGTCAAAAGCGGAAGCCGTTCGACATAGCTGATGACAGCGGCCCCGGTCAGAAACAGCGTCAGATACATCAGAAGGATCGCCGCCGCGTTGCGGATGCTCTCCGTCGGAATCCTTCGTCCGAAGAAGTGCGCCGATTCCTGCCGCTTGAACACCGCCACAGCCGTGGCAGCCAGCACCGCCGCGGTCGTCGTCTTCATGCCGCCGGCCGTCGAACCCGGCGAGCCGCCGATCAGCATCAGCAGAATCATCAGAAGCTTCCCGGAATCGTGCATGCCCGCGAGATCCGCCGTGTTGAAGCCGGCCGTCCTTGTCGTCACCGACTGAAAGAGGGACAGCCAGATCCGGTCCCTGAGCCCCGCTTTGCCATACTCACAGAAGAAAAAGTAGACGGCCGGAAGCACGATCAGGATCGCCGTCGTACACAGGATCACCTTGCTCTGCATCCTGTATTTGCGGAAATGGTATTTGTTCCTGCGTATGTCTTCCCAGGTCAGGAAGCCGATCCCGCCCACGACGATCAGCGCCATGATCGTGAGGTTCACGATCGCGCTGCTGTGATACGAAGTCAGCGAGGAAAAGGGCTCCTTCGTCCCCATCAGGTCGAAGCCCGCGTTGCAGAACGCCGAGACCGAGTGAAACAGCGCGTACCAGCATCCCCTGCCGAGCCCGAATTCGCCCGCATACACCGGGAGCAGCGCCAGAAAGCCGATTCCTTCGATCGCCGCCACAGCCTTCAGGATAAAGCCGGTCAGCCGCACGATCCCGCCGACCTGCGGCGCGGAGATCGCCTCCTGCATCGTCTGCCTCTGCATCAGCCCGATCTTGCGCCCGGAAGCGATCGAGAACAGCACCGCGACCGTGATCACACCCATACCGCCGACCTGAATCAGCAGAAGGATCACCGCCTGCCCGAAACCGGACCAGTAGGTCGCTGTGTCACGCACGACCAGCCCGGTCACGCAGACCGACGACGTCGCCGTGAAGAGCGCGTCCTGAAAAGACGCCCCGCCGGCCTGTCTCGTGGAGATTGGGAGCATCAGAAGAAAGCTTCCCAGAAGGATTACCGCCATAAATCCCAGTATGATGATCTGAAAGGAAGAAAAATGCCTTGTCTTTAAAAGTGTTTTCATGCGCGCTCACCTCTTTGGCTGCCGCCCGTTCCCATGCAGCAGCCACCTCTTCTCTCTGAGGTCAGTATCGCACAAAATTTATAAAGTTGGTGTTAGGAAGCGCACCGCCGCGTTAAGATGGCGTTAAGAATTCGTGTTTAATGTGTGTTTGCCGTGGCATTGACCAATCCCTGCAAGGGCGTCCGGGATATCGACATCATAGTGAACTAAACACGAATTGACTGACCTGCTTTCTTTGGCGTAAAAAAGTACTCCCCCGGCTACTGCCTGAGAGAGTACTTTCGTTTTGTTCTATAGCGTCTTTTCCTGACGCATTTTACACGATTCTATTTCTTCTCTTCTTCCTTCACGGTCGTCTCACGCGCGGTGCGGGTGGCGATCTCCTCCTTGATGGCTGCGAGGAAATCCTCGACGGTCTTCTGCCCCTCGTCGCCCGCGAAACGGCTGCGGACGGAGACAAGGCCTTCTTCCTCTTCCTTCGCGCCGACCACGAGCATGTACGGCACCTTCGCGAGCTGCGCCTCGCGGATCTTGTAGCCGATCTTCTCCGCCTTCGTGTCGATGCTGGTGCGGATGCCCGCGTCAAAGAGCTGCTTGTTCACCTGCTCCGCGTAGTCCATATATTTATCCGAAATCGGGAGCACACGCACCTGCTCCGGCGCCAGCCAGGTCGGGAACGCGCCCGCGAAATGCTCGATCAGAATGCCGATGAAGCGCTCGATCGAGCCGAATGCCACGCGGTGGATCATGATCGGGCGATGCTTCTCGCCGTCCGCCCCGGTGTACTCACAGTTGAAGCGCAGCGGAAGCTGGAAGTCGAGCTGGATCGTGCCGCACTGCCAGGTCCTGCCGATCGAATCCTCAAGGTGGAAGTCGATCTTCGGCCCGTAGAACGCGCCGTCGCCCTCGTTGACCACATAGTCGAGCCCCAGATCGTCGAGCGCGCTGCGCAGGCCTTCGGTTGCCATCTCCCAGTCCTCGTCGCTGCCCATCGAATTCTCCGGGCGGGTCGACAGCTCTACGTGATATTTGAAGCCGAA
>CANQIW010000108.1 GCA_947624055.1 uncultured Lachnospiraceae bacterium | reverse complement strand
CAGCGACAACCGTGTTCGCGATATCCCTGGAAAGCTCCGGATCCCCGCTGGTCACCGTGATATTCAGAATACGGGTATCCGTCGGATTCGAGATGGAGATCATCTTGGCGAGCTCCTCCGAACCGAAGCCGGAACCCAGCCGCCTCTCCACAAGATCCGGATCCGTCTCTGTATCCGGGTCAAGGTCGAGCTCAAGCTTCTCTATGACCTGGTCGAGCACCGGATAGCTCATGATCAATTCTTCATAGTCCGCCGTCAGGTTCGTGCCGATATTCAGATCCGTCAGATCCACGACCGAATCATCGGAGGCCGACACGATATACATTCTCGCGGTGGACTCGTACTTCGGAGCGATAAAGAAAAACGCGAACGCGTTCAGCAGCACGGCGCCCAGCAGCAGGAAAAGAACGATATAGTGCGCCCTGTCCAGAAGCATCAGGGCCACGTCTACCAGATCGATCTCCATCTCATCGGAATTCTCCTGCCGTGTGAAGGCGTCGCTCGTGATCACCTTCAGCTCCGCGGCATTGTTCTCAACATTCTTCTCAACTACATTCATATAACATTCTCCATTCGTGACTATACTCTATACCTTCTCGTAAAACAATTGAAACACTGCTTCCGCCAAACTGTCCTCATTAATGTACAGACGCCTGAAGCCGTATTCATCTAATGTTATCTCACCCTCCGTCTTTGGGGGATCAAAATACTCATTGGAGCGAAGCGCCTTCGCCAGCTTGCTGATGTCTTTCCCCGATAGGGACGTCACCATGTAATCGCCCAGCGCGTCGTAGAGCTCCCGGAAAAAATTCTCGTCGCTCATGATCCTCTCCTGGAGGATCGGCTGCGCCGCGGTCAGGAACTGCTCCTGCCTGCTCATACGGTTCTCGTTGGTCCCGTCGGCCACCTCCATACGGCCGCGCACAAAATACTGCGCCTGTTCGTCTGTCAGCTTTATGGTGTCGCCGATCTTCATATTCGGATCGACCTGCGAGAAATCATCCTCAATCGTGACCGTGACCCCGCCGAGCTGGTGGTTAATCACGCCGATGCTGTCCATGTTGAGCGCCAGATATCCATCGATCGGCTGGTCATAGAGCAGGTGCGAAACCGCGTCCACCGCGTTCTCACAGCTGATCTCGCGGCCGTCCCCCATAGCATGCGCAAACGCAATCTGCACATCAGATTCCGCAATAAGCGAACCGTCCTCCCGCAGGCTCTTCACCGTTGCAACCGTATCACGGTTGATTGGGAACACCGTATATGTATCGGCATTCTGGTCGATCACGATGAGCTCCAGCACATCACACTGTCCCCCTCGGTCCTCCTCGACATGCTCGCCGACCTTACCTCTGGCGTCTACTCCCATAAACAGGTAGCTCTTGATCCTCGTCCTGCGCCGACAGCGGACTCCGCCGATCTCCACAACATTGTACAGATCACGGTTCAGGAACTGGTCCAGACTGAAGATATCTCTGTTGTCGATCGCCGTGAACATAACCGCAGTGAGGATTCCAAACACTGCCAGCACAAGAGGCAGCACCAGCGCCTTTCGCTTCAGGCCTCTGATCTCCTCCTCCGTGCGTCCTGTTCTCCCGCGCCTGTGCGCCGAACGGACGGCGGTCTTTTGCATTCTGCGATGCCGCTGTACCTTCATAGTGTCACCTGTCCCGTCAGTTGCCGAACAGACCCTCGATCAGTCTGACACCGCCTTCCGGATTCTTCATTTCGAAAAACAGCAATGCGACCAGAACGACAAACAACACCACGCATGCACCGATAACTACTGTGTCTTTCTTCAAAATAATCTCTCCTCATATTCCAAGCAGCGCGCAGCTGTCGGAATCAATTTTATCCAGGATCCCACGGCCAAGCTTTTTCTCAAGCACCGCTCTCCCATCCGCCAGATTCGGCGGTCTGCGGTGAAGGCTGTGACAATCACTTCCGAGCACATGAGCCTGTCCGTCACGGAACATCCGCACCAGACGCCCCCGCTTTCTCCAGTCCGTCAGGCTCTCCGCGTTGATCTGCACATAGACCGGAAGCTCCAGAAGTTCTTCGATCCTGTGCTTATTCCCCGGAAGATCCATATAGCGCTCCAGATGAGCCAGCAGGATGCGGTAACCACGCTTCTCGATCAGCGTCTCTACCTCTTCTATGTCCGCGGTCTCCCACGGCATGAACGGCATCTCCAAAAGCAGAAGATCCGTTCCTTCGATCGTCAGGCTGTCCAGCTTCTCCGCACGGCTGATCCCCCGGAAAAAAGCAACCTCCGCCCCATGCCTGAGCTTTATGGGATAACGGCTCAGTCTTTCCGCCAGAGCGGACTCAGCGCGTTCCCTCTTCTCAAGGAAGTGCTCGATGCGATCCCGTGACGCATAAAAATGGGGCGTGGCAAGCATCATTTCCACACCTTGCTCTACAGCCATCTCAAGCATCCCGCATGAAGTGTCAATATTCCTGCTGCCATCATCAATGCCCGGCAGAATATGTGAATGAAAGTCAATAACCCGCATTTCCATATCTGTTCACGTACGCCACAATCCACATATTATTTCGCAGTCCGGTTACGAACTTATGTAAGTATACACCACGAAACTCTTTATGTCAAAAGGAAATTCATCTTCTTCTTTGATATGGAAGCAGTTTCCTGCCCGGACCCTGCTTCCCGATGTCTGTCAGACACGGCAGATTCCTGTCAAATTACTATAAAGCCTGCCACAATAATCACAAAAAGTATACATCATATACATAAAAATGTCAAAAGTCAGGAAAATTTCAAAATTGTAAAAAAACGTACAATATTTCATTGCCTCTTTCGCGTTTTCTTGACAAATGCGTCAAAAAACGCTATCCTGTTTCAGACCGCGGGAATTTCGGCGGATGATACACCGCGTTTCCGCACAGGCAAACAGACAGAAAGAAGGACGCTGCGTCATGGAAAATCAATCCGCTATGTTTCACGGCATCACGGGGAGCACTTTAAAGCTGATCGCGATCATCACCATGCTCATCGATCATACCGGCGCGACCGTGATCCGCGCGATCCAGCGCCATCCGGCCATCGTCTCTGATCCCGGGCTCTCGGCGCTGTGGCAGCAGATCTATAATATTTCCCGCGATATCGGCCGGCTCGCGTTTCCGATCTTCTGCTTTCTGCTGGTCGAGGGCTTCCTGCACACGCGCGACGTCCGCAAGTACGCGCTGCGGCTCTTCCTGTTCGCGCTGATCTCAGAGATTCCCTTCGACGTCGCGCTCAAGAGCGGCTGGTACGATCCGGCCAAGCAGAATGTCTATTTCACGCTCTTTATCGGCCTGCTCGTGCTGGTCGGCATCCGGTGGATCACAGACAATGATTCGCGCAATCTCTTTCTCTGTGTGATTCCGATCGCGCTCGGTATGTACCTCGCGCTGAAGATCGACACGGATTACAACTATAAGGGCGTTTTCCTGATCGCGATCCTGTATCTGAGGCGGCACAGCCGCCTCTATCAGTGCATCGGCGGAGCCGCGGCCATCTCCTGGGAACTGCCTGCGCCGCTCGCCTTCCTTCCGGTCTATCTGTATAACGGAGAGCGCGGGCTGAGGCTGAAATATGTGTTCTACTGGTTTTATCCGGCGCACCTGATGCTGCTGTACGTGCTCAAGACATACGTGATCCCGGCGCTGCCGCTGTGATCCGTACACATAACACATACCCTCCGCAAGGAAACGGCAATGGCCTGAGGCCGCGCGGATTCAATATTCCGCTTTCGCATTTCAGAAAGAACGAGCAGAGAAAACAGAATGGAGAAAATAAGAATATGAACAAAAAAGAAGTCCTTGAGATCCGGCGGCTCTTCCATCCGGACCGCTGTCCGATCACCCGGCTCTGCGGCTGCTATGTGGACGCAGAGAAAAATAAGAAGACAAAACTGAGGGAAGCGTTCCTTTCACTCCCCGAGGAGGAGATGTACAAATATTTTGAAATTTTCAGGAAAACACTCTCCGGCACGATCGGCCGCAGCCTGCTCGACATGGAATTTCCGCTCGCACAGGAGGCCGGCGGCGGCACGCAGGAATTCCTGATGAAGCTGCGCGCAAGCCGCTTGCAGGACGACGCGCTGCTCGACGAATTTTACGACAAAGTGATCGAGACCTTCCTCTACCCCGAAAATTACTATATCGTCCTGATCCACGCGGCGTACGATATCCCGCGCAGGGGTTCTGACAACATGGAAATGTTCGACGCCTCCGAGGATGTATACGAGTTCATGCTGTGCGCGATCTGCCCGGTCAGGCTGTCGAAGCCGGGGCTCAGCTACAACGAGGAGACGAACAGCATCTCCGAGCGCGTCCGCGACTGGTTCGTGGAAGCGCCGGCGACCGGTTTTCTGTTCCCGGCCTTCTCCGACCGCAACACGGATATCCACAGCATCCTCTACTACTCGCGCAATCCGGAGGAGCTGAACGAGGAGTTTGCCCGGCTGCTGCTGGGCTGCGAGCTTCCGCTCACCGCCGCCTCCCAGCGCGACACCTTCAATACGCTTGTCGCCCAGACGCTGAGCGAGGACTGCACCTACGAGACGGTCAAGACGATCCACGAGACGCTGAATGGGCTGCTGGAGGAGCGCAAGGATGATCCCGAACCCCTCGCGCTCGACAGGGACGACGTGAAACATCTCTTTTCCGCAAGCGGCGTCCCGGGCGAAGCCCTGGAACATTTCGACGAGAGCTTCGAGGAAGCCGGCGGCGGCGCGCAGACCGCGCTGTATGTCTCGAACGTCGCTCAGACACGCAAATTCGAGATCCGCACGCCCAGCATCGTGATCCAGGTCAAACCGGAGTGCGCCGACCTGATCGAGACACGCGTCGTCGACGGCCGCATGTGCTTCGTGATCCCGGCCGACGACTCTGTCGAGGTAAACGGGATCCCGGTGCGGACAGTGCGCAGTGCGGAAGAAGAATCCATGTAAATTTTACTTCAGCGCTCCGCATAGCTTCAGTATCCAGTATCCCAGGCCAAGCAGCCAGCTCGTGAACACGCCGTAGAGGATGACCGGACCGGCGATCGTGAAGATCTTGCAGCCGATGCCGAAGACCTGACCCTCTTTCTTGTATTCGATCGCGGGAGCCGCCACTGAATTCGCGAATCCCGTGATCGGCACAAGCGTGCCCGCCCCTCCGAATTTCGCCAGCTTCTGGTATAGATTGAATCCGGTCAGCAGAACGCTCGTGAGCACAAGAATCAGAGAGCACCAGCTTCCCGACGTCTCCTTATCGAGCCCGACCCGGCTGCACCAATTCAAAATGCACTGTCCGGCCACACAGATCGCCCCGCCTGTCACAAACGCCCTGCACATATTCTGAAACAGATTGTGCGTCGGCGTCACCTGCTTTACATAATCCTGATATTCCTGCTGTTTTTCCTGTTTTGCCACATCTACCATGAGCATATCTTCCTTTTTATTCAAGTCGGGCGGTCAGCGCCGCAACGGATCCGGCCTTTCTTTCAAAGGCCTGTCTCTCCTGTCTCTCCTGCCACTCTCAGGCCGTATTCTCCGGTTTCCCCGCCGCACATTTCGTCCGCTGCTCCCTAGTATCCCTCAAACTACACAAAAAATACGCGCATAGCCTTCCTTTGCCCTGCGCGTTTTTCTGCCCTGTATTTTTTCTGCTCAAGTATCCGCTCACAGCAGCCTCTCCCGGATCACCTTCAGGACACCGTCCTCCGCATAGGACGGCGCCTCGTATCTCGCGGCCTTTTTCAGCTCCGGGTGCGCGTTTCGCACCGCGTAGCTCTCACCGGCGCGCGCGATCATCCCGATATCGTTGCAGTTGTCGCCGAAGGCCATCGTCTCCTCCGGGGCGACCCGCAGAGTCTCCTGAATCGACGCGAGCGCGCTGCCTTTATCCGATTCCATGCTCATGCAGTCGACCCAGATACCTCCCGCCACCATGACATTCAATCGATCTCCGAACTGCCCGCAGACCTCGCCGCAGACCTCGTCGATCTTTCCCCCGGTATGATACAGCGTGATCTTGTTCGTCCTGCTGCACAGCGGGAGCAGATCGTCGACGATCTGAAATTTCATACGGTAACTGTCTCGCAGCAGGGAGACAAACACCTCGTCCTTCGTCTCGATCCAGATCGACTCCGGCGTGGACAGCATGACGTGGCCATCCTCCCATGTGCGGAGATAGCGCACCAGCTCCTCCGCGATCGTCTGATCGATCCGCCTGCTCGCCAGCGTCTGCCCGCGGCTCATCACGATCGAACCGTTCTCCGCAATAAAAATGATATCATCCGCGACCGGCTCGAACACATGCCGCATACTCGCGTACTGGCGTCCGCTCGACGCCACAAAGATGATATCCTTCTTTTTTAGCTCCCGTATGATCTCATACATCTCCGGGTTGATCCGATCCGTGCCCTCCGGAACCAGCGTTCCGTCAATATCCGACACCACCAGTCTGATCATTCTGTCTCGTTCTCCTCCCTGTTCACCGCTGATTTTCCGGTTCTTCTCTCATTCGGCATTTCGCAAGCTTCCCGTACATAATCTCATGGAACTGCCCGCCGCAGCGCTCCAGCTCGCCGAGCACACGGTCGATGCCCTGTCTCGTCTGATACCAGTTCTCCCGGCTGATGCCCTTCGTGACGACCGGACAGACCAGAAATTCCGTCTCCGGGAACTGCTCCTGATAATACATGAGGCTTCGCCGCGCGTGGAACGCCTGGCAGCAGAGAATCGCTCTTTTGATCTGCAAGCCAAACTCCTCCGTCCTCTTTCTGGAAAAGATCGCGTTCTCATAGGTAAAGGTCGCCTGATCCTCCCGCAGGATCGCCTGGTCAGGGACGCCGCACCGTCGCAGGACATCGCAGAGATAGTCACACTCGGTCTCATAGTTTCCGGCCTGCATCTCCCGTGCGGATCCTTTCTCCCCAGGCTCTCCGGCCTCCGCCGCTTCAGCCCGCTCGTTTTGCTTCTCAGGAATTTCATCCCCCGGCAGTACAAAACGCCCTTTCAAAATCCCATACTTGCCCGACGGCATAACATACGGCGCGTAACCCGCAAGATACAGCTGCGCGGCGCGCTCCGCCGCGTCCGGGTAACTGCCTCCCGGTACGAAGATGATATCGGAACGCTGCGGCTCGTCCTCTATGAATATGAACTCGGTAATGCAGTCATAAAATCGCACCGCGCTTCTTCCTTTCTGAAGCCCCATTTCGAAAACAACGTGCCTTATTTTGTGGCAAAGTCAAAAAACATTCCCTAGCCAGATCAGAAATTTATTTCCTTGCCCGTTGCAGCGTCCGGTTCTTATGAATTTCCGTTTTGCGGCAGCTTAAACGAACTCTTCAGCGAC
>CANQIW010000107.1 GCA_947624055.1 uncultured Lachnospiraceae bacterium | reverse complement strand
AGACCCCGGCATTCCCGCCGGTATGGGCTCTGCAGCCGCCGCAGGAGCTGTCTGACAAGATCTCCATCCTGGATGAGATCGCATGGCCGGGCCTTGTCAAGTGCGTAACGGGCACGACGGACGAGTTCGACGACAACTGGGACGCTATGGTTGCTGACCTGAACGCAAACGGCATGGAAGAGGCAAACGCTGAGATGACCGCTTTCGTTTCCGGTTATATCGCAGAGTAAGCAGAAACGGCTGAAATCTGTCGCGTTATGTGACAGAAACGCAATAAGGAAAAGGGATTGATATCTGAGGGTGTCAATCCCTTTTTTACGAAAACGAGTGTGTTTAAAAAGGAGGCTGACCAATGCGAAACCCTTTATTTGATACGACCCTGCCTGTCGAGAAGCGCCTGGACTGGCTGCTCGATGAGATGACAATGGACGAGAAGCTGCGCTGCTTCGCGACGACCGCGCCCGCGATCGAACGCCTCGGGATACCCGGTTTCTCCGTGGGCGGCGAGGCGGCTCACGGCGTGGTAAACCGCAACGACCAGAACGGCTCCGGCGTACCGGATATCACGACCTCGTTCGTACAGCCGATCGGTATGAGCGCCACCTGGGATCCGAAGCTGATCCGCGAAGCAGGCGAGGTGGCCGGCACGGAAGCCCGGGTCGTCTTCCACCGTCATCCGCACGGAGGCTTAAGCCGCTGGGCGCCGACCGTGGATCTGGAGCGCGACCCGCGCTGGGGCCGCACCGAGGAGGGCTACGGGGAAGACCCGCTGCTGACCGGGGTCATGGCCTCCGCTTACATCCGGGGCATGCAGGGCGACGACCCGGAGCATCTGCGCATCGCCGCCACACTGAAGCATTTCTACGGAAACAACACGGAGGTTGGCCGCGGCCGCAAGTCGTCCTCGATCGATCCGCGGAACCGCTATGAGCTGTACCTCGAACCGTTTCGCAGATGCATCTGTGACGGACACGCCGAGGCGGTCATGACCGCCTACAACAAGATCAACGGAATCCCCGGAATGCTGAACCCGGAGGTTCGCGATATCCTGAAAAGGCAGTACGGCCTTCGCCACGCGGTCTGCGACGGCGGCGCGATGGAGCTGTGCACAAACATGCATCACTATTTCGGCACGAACGCCGAGACCTTTGCGGCCGCCCTGAAAGCCGGCGTTGACGCTTTCCCGGACAAGGCAGACGCCGTAGAGAAGGCCGCGCGTGAGGCGTTTGATCTGGGTCTTGTCACCCGCAAGGATCTCGACAATGCCCTGCGCAATGTGTTCCGCACACGGCTTCGTCTCGGCCTCTTTGGCGATGATAATCCATACGACAACGTGACAGAGGCGGATATCGACAGTCCGCGCCACCGCGCGCTCAGCCGCAGGGTCGCGCAGGAGTCCATCGTCCTGCTCAAAAATGAGAATCATACGCTCCCGCTCCGAAGGTCGTCCGTCGGTTCGATCGCGCTGATCGGGCCGCTCGCGGATACCTGGAATCTCGACTGGTACGGAGGAATACCGCCCTACCGCACGACGCTGCGCGAAGGGCTGGAACGCGAGCTCGGAATTGCCGGCGCAGCAGTCGGCTCCGAACACAAACTGCTGTACTGCGACGGCTACGACCGTGTGATCTTCCGGTATTCTGCTTCGCGTCCGGACGACTGCCGAGACGGCGCGAACTGTGTGATCTCCGGCGGCAGCGGTACCGCTGACTCCAATAGCGACTGCGCAGTCGCCGCCGTCTCTGATGTCTGCAGCATGGGTGTCACCGTCTCTGATGACGGCTCTCTTCTGCTCTCTGAGCATCCGGACGTGTTCCTTCTGCAGGACTGGGGCGGAGGGAATTTTCTTATCCGCTGTGAACGCAGCGGAAAATATTGGAATCTCGTCCTTCCCTCCGCACCTCCCGCGCCGGATACGCAAAGACCGGAAAACTTCTCCATAAAGGCAGATTCGGACAGCCCGTTCGACTGGCTTGTGACAGAACTTATGCATCTGCACGATGCCGGGGATGGACGAATTACCCTGACGACCCGCATGGACACGCCAATCAGCGTGAACGGGGAGGGTATGCTGTTCTCACAGCCGGACGGAACGGCCGCCGTGTTTACAATGGAAATCGTGCAGTCCGGCCTTGCGCAGGCGTGCGCTCTCGCGCAGGAATGTGATACTGTGATACTCGCGCTCGGCTGCAATCCGGTCATCAACGCGAAAGAGGAGGTCGACCGCTCTACCATCGCCCTTCCCCCTGCGCAGGAGGCGCTGATGCAGCGCGTGTTCGAGGCGAATCCAAACATGATCCTGACGTTGTTTTCCAACTATCCCTATTCCATCTGCCAGGCGCAGGAACGCATCCCGGCAATCGTATGGAGCGCCACTGGCAGCCAGGATATGGGATCTGCCATGACCGACATTCTTTTCGGAAAAGCGGCTCCCGCTGGACGTCTGAATATGAGCTGGTACCGCTGTGACGACCAGCTCCCGGACATCGATGACTACGACATCATCAAAAATGAGCGCACCTACCGCTATTTCCGCGGAAAAGTCCTGTATCCGTTCGGGCACGGTCTGACCTACACGGATTTTGCGTATTCCAATCTCAGCATGGAACTCACGGGCACTCCGGGCGAGAGCAGCGCTTCCGCCGATCCATCAAAAGACCTTACAGAATACGGCGAGCGCCCTGCAGACCCCGCCAGAAACTCCGAAACTGCCGGTACCCAGGCGAAAGAAAACTATATCCGCGTAGCTTTCGACGTGTTCAATACAGGCGGCACGGCGAGCGACGAGGTGGCTCAGGTGTACGCAAAGGCGCCGCCCTCCCGCGCAAAAAAGCCGCTTCTTCAGCTGCTCGGCTTCCGCCGCATAAAAAATGTCCTGCCCGGCGAGACAAGACATGTGGAGCTTTTGATCCCTGTGGAAGAGCTTCGTTTCTACGACGTCATCAGCGAGACCCTGATGGTCGAGGAAGGGGAATATCAGATCTTCGCAGGGCGTTCCAGCCAGAACCTGCCGCTGCAGTCAGCCCTTTGGATCCCCGGCGCGCGTACCGGCCACAGGCTTCTGCGCACAGGCCGCCACAAAGCCGACCACTATGACGACTATGAAAATATCCTGCTCACGGAGGGGCACTTCGGGTATACGGCGGTCACTCCGAAAAGCACTCCTGCCACGGGCGCTTTCTATCAGCATACAGAAAACGCCCCGGACTGTGCCCCGGCAGCGGACACTCTCTGCCGGCATACAGGAAACGCCTCAAATTGTGTCCCGACGACAGGCACTCTCGTCTATCGGGATTGTGAGCTGCCCGAAGACGCCCGCGCACTGTGGCTTCATCTGAAGAGCCGGCACGGCTGTTCCGTGGAAATCCTGGTTGACGGCCAACCAGCCGGAAACTGGTCCGGCAGCACGCGCGCCTACGATCCAAAACCGAAATTCCTGCTCGACGAGCGCTCACGCCGTGAAGACGCGCTCATACAGGCACGCACGCATGCCGTTTTCACCGATGTCCGGATCGCCCTGACGCTGCCGCCTGTCCAAACGGCCCGTATTCAGGCAGACGCGAACGGACAGGCCATCCGGCGGTCCTCGTGCGAGGCTGCCGCCTCAGCCCAAACGGACAGACAGACGACCTCCGGCGCAGGAATCCGGCTCTGCACACTGACGATCCGGATAAGCGGCGATATCCGGTTCTGCTTCTTCCGGACAGAATAAGCTGCATATATATAGTTCCATTACTTATATGCCAGGATTTCCTTCAGGTATTCCCACGTCCGCCCGACCGATGAGATTGACATGCGTTCCTGCGGCGTGTGGATATCCTGAAGATCCGGACCCATGGAAACGCAGTCCAGCCCCGGAAGCTTGTCGGAGAGAATGCCGCACTCCAGACCCGCGTGGATCACCAGAACCTCCGGCTTCCTTTGGTAGAGCTTCTCAAAAAGCTCCACGCAGATCTCACGCAGCTTCGAATCCTTCGCATACGGCCAGGCCGGATAATCACCGGAGAACTCCACGTTCCCGCCAAGCCGCCTGACAAGCATCTGCACCTTGCGCGCCATCTGCTCCTTCGCGGAGGTCACGGAGCTTCGGATCGACTCATCCAGCATCAGCGCATCCTCCCCGAGCTCTGCCACTCCCATGTTCATGGAAGTCTCCACAAGCCCCGGCAGATCCGCGCTCATGGACTGGACGCCGTTCGGCATCAGATTCAGCGCGTCCAGAACAAGCCTGAGCGAGTCCCCATCCAGAACCGGCAGCTCGCACTGTCCCCGCTCATCCGCGATAAGACGGAGCTTCGGATCCGCTGTGCCGTACTCGGCACGCATCTGTCTTTCAAACTCTTTCATAACCGTTTTCAAAGCGCCAATCTCCTTTTGTCCGACCACGATCCTGGCGTCGGCGCTTTTTGGGATCACGTTATCCTTGACTCCGCCGGAGTAATCAGCCAGACCATACTCTGTTTTCTCCCTCAGGAGCGCAAGAAACCTGCCCATCTCCACGCAGGCGTTCACACGTCCCTTGTTGATCTCCGTCCCTGAGTGTCCGCCCAGCAGTCCTTCCAGTCTCAGCTGCACACAGATTCCCTGCCGATTCACGCGCTTCACCGGAATCCGGCAGTGCGCTCTCCTTCCGCCGGCACAGCCTGTCGTCAACACCCCTTCCTCCTCCGAATCCAGATTCAGCAGGCGTCTTCCGCGGCACATCGACAGATCGATTGCCGTCGCTCCGAGCAGTCCGATCTCCTCGTCCACCGTCATCACCGCCTCGATGCGCGGGTGCGGGATATCCTTCGCGTCCAGAATCGCCAGCGCGTACGCGATCGCGATTCCGTCGTCTCCGCCCAGCGTCGTGCCTTCCGCGCTGATAAAATCGCCGTCTACTCTCAGGCGCAAGCCGTCCTTCTCCAGATCCAGATCGCAATCGGCCGTCTTGTCGCCCACCATGTCGAGATGTCCCTGAATGATCAGCGGCTCCACCTCCTCATAGCCGGGCGTCGCCTCCTTGACGATAATCACATTTCCCATCTCGTCCTGCATATACTCCAGAGAGCGCTCCTTCGCAAATTTCACGCAGAAATCACTCAGCGCCTTCTCGTGGCGCGAGATGTGCGGGATCTCGCAGATCTGCTCAAAAAAATCAAAAACGCTCTGCGGCTCCAACCCTTGCAATACCTTCATCCTTTCTGCCTCCTGTCTGCTGATTTCCATCGCTTTTTTCGTTTTTTATCTTCTGTCTTTTTTGCCTTGTTCTCTGCTTCGTCTTGTTCTTTGCTGCGTCTTGTTCCCTGCCTTTTCCCTATTATATGATCCAAATGAAACATATTCCAGGCAATACATTTTCATCCCAGCAGAAAATCCGCCATCACCACATTGCTCAGATCCAGTCCGCGAGCAGTCAGGGCAATCCTTCCATTCTCCCGCGTCAGCAGTCCCTCTGCGCAATGCTTTCTCAGCACCTCGCCGTATACTTCCTCAACCGGGCACCCAAAGCGTTCCAGAAAATCACGTTCCGATACTCCCTGCGTCATGCGCAGTCCGAGAAACATGAATTCCTCCATCCGGCCAGTTTCAGAGAGCGTCGTGAGCTCCCTCCCGGAAAAATCTCCGTCCAGATACGCCCGCATATTCTCCGGATTACGGAAGCGGACAAATGCACATTCCTCCTGCTCTGGCTCGCGCGCCGGCATTGATAATGCCTGCATTCCGCCATGTGCCTGTGCATGACTGCCCATTTCAGGTCGTCTTTCGTCGTGATCATAATGGGATCCCCGAACCAATTTCCGCAGCGACGCCGCCCCGAGTCCGAAACCCGCGTACTCCACGCCGGTCCAGTAGCCGATATTATGCCGGCACTCATATCCGGGCAGCGCATAGTTGGAAATCTCGTACCGCCGCATCCCGGCCGCAGCAAGCATCTGCTCCGTGAGCCGGTACATTTCCCGCTCCTCGTCCTCCGAGGGAAGCTCCCGCGGCTGCTCCTCGCGCTCCCGCCTTTCGTCATCCTCATGGTATCGCTCATAAAACGGCGTCCCTTCTTCTATGATCAGACTGTACGCGGAAATGTGTTCCGGCGCAAGGGCAAGCACCTGCGCGAGTGTCCGCTCACACGACCGTACCGTCTGCCCGGGCAGCGCCGACATC
The DNA here is from genome assembly GCA_947624055.1 of uncultured Lachnospiraceae bacterium. GTDB lineage: Bacteria > Bacillota > Clostridia > Lachnospirales > Lachnospiraceae > Choladousia. Next base: position 1,210 of record CANQIW010000107.1, on the reverse strand, counting down.
AGGTCGACATTGATATTCGCAAAGTCAGCCTCTCGCGCCGCCTCATACGTGCGCAGAAAATCCTTCCACGTATGGATGCGCCCGAGCAGGGCAAGCTCCCGGTCGTCCGCCGACTGCAGTCCCAGACTGAGCCGGTTGATCCCGGCCTCCCGATAAATCCGAAGCTTCTCTGCGTCTGCCGTGCCCGGATTGCACTCGATCGAAACCTCCGCATCCGGTTCAATCCGAAACTTCCGATGCAAAAGCTCCATCAGCTCCGCAATCCGCTCCCCCGGCAGGATCGATGGCGTCCCTCCTCCGAAAAAGACCGAACTGACCCGATACGCCTCCCTGTCCGGAAACGCTTCTATTTCCCGTTTTAATGCCCGCAGATACGCCTCCTGCTGCGCCGATCCTGCCGGTGCGGACAGGAAATCACAGTACGCGCATTTCCGCACACAGAATGGGATATGCAGATACAGTTCCAGATTTCTCACCTGACAGTGTCCTCCAGTAATTCCATAACGACCTTTTTCCATTTAACCTGAACAGAATAACTCTTATTATTAATTTTTACGCCGCCAAAACAGCAGTACGGATCAGAAAAATTTCTTCTTCTTGAAATAAATGATCTCCGCCGTCACGATCGCGATGACCACAAAGATCATGACAAAATAGCTGTACTCCCACTGCAGCTCCGTTTTGATCTGCTCACCATACCCTGAACATCCGAGTATCTAAAAGACCGGGAAAGAACACGAAATTCCTTCCCGGCCAGTGTCTCATCGTGAAATATCGCCGTCTGTCCTGCGCCCGGCAGCACACAGACTGCTTACGACTTCATGGTCTCCTCCGCTCATGCTTCGACCCGTTCCGAATCGCTTCGCCATTCATAGTTTCTCAGCCTCTTGCCAAAGAACAGGCAGATCAATACCCCGGCAACGCCGATCACAAAGAACAGGCAGGCCGCGCCGGAGCCTTTGCCGGATCCGAAAAGGATCAAAAGATCGCCGTCCGTCTGCGCCGCCATCAGCGGTTCAAAGACTCTGTCGACAAGGAAGCCGCCCGCCAGAAAGCCTGCCGGTATCGTGAAAAACTGCAGCGTGTTGCGGCAGGAATAAACGCGTCCCTGCATATCGACCGGTATCGAACTGCGGAAGATCACATCCATATTCGCATTCATCAGCGGAATCACGATCCACCCGAGCACCGCCCCGATGCACCAGACAAG
>CANQIW010000106.1 GCA_947624055.1 uncultured Lachnospiraceae bacterium | reverse complement strand
GGAGGTCGGCTACGACAATTACAAGGAGATGCATCCGCTGGATATGAGCTCTCCATCCATCGTGCGCGATCCGAACAAGTGCACGCTCTGCGGAAACTGCGTGCGTGTCTGCTCCGAGCTGCAGGGCGTGGGCGCTCTGGACTTTGCGTACCGAGGAGCGGAGGCAATGGTGATCCCGGCGTTCAACAAGACGCTTGCCGAGACGGACTGCGTGAACTGCGGCCAGTGCCGTGTGCACTGTCCGACGGGCGCGATCAGCATCCATCACAACCGCACCGAGGTCTGGGATGTGCTGTACGATCCGAACGTCCGCGTGGTGGCGCAGGTCGCCCCGGCCGTGCGCGTGGCCATCGGCAAGGAGTTCGGTTTCCCGAACGGCGAGAGCGTGATGGGCAAGATCGTGAACGCGCTGCACCGCATGGGCTTTGACGAGGTATATGATACGACGTTCAGCGCCGACCTGACGATCATGGAGGAGAGCGCGGAGTTCATTGACCGTGTTTCGAAAGGCGAGAAGCTTCCGCTTCTGACATCCTGCTGTCCGGCGTGGGTGAAATTCGTGAAAGATCAGTATCCGGAATTCCTTGACAATGTGTCGACCTGCCGTTCCCCGCAGGGGATGATGTCGGCGGTCGTGAAGGAATACTACCGCGATCCGGCGAACAATCCGGACGGGCGGAAGACCGTGATGGTATCAATCATGCCGTGCACGGCGAAGAAGATGGAGGCGAAGCGTCCGAACAGCTTCACCGAGGGCGAGCAGGACACCGATTACGTGCTGACGACGGTCGAGCTGATCGACATGATTCAGACGACGGGCATCGATTTCGCGAATCTGGATCCGGAGTCGGCCGACGTGCCGTTTGGCTTCGGCTCCGGCGGCGGCGTGATCTTCGGCGTGACCGGCGGTGTGACGGAGGCGGTGATCCGTCGTCTGATGCCTGGACACGATAAACTGACGCTCCAGAATATCGCGGAGTGCGGCGTGCGTCAGGATGGCTTCATCCGGGAATTCTCCGTTCCGTACAACGGCATGGACGTGAAGGTCTGCGTGGCGAGCGGACTCGCGAACGCGCGCACGATCCTCGACCAGGTCAAGAGCGGGGAGAAGGAGTACCACTTGATTGAGATCATGGCCTGCCGCAAGGGTTGTATCATGGGCGGCGGCCAGCCGTACACCTTTGGCGAGGACAGCAAGGACGCTCGGACGGCCGGCATCTACCGCGCGGACAGCGAGGCGGCCATCAAGAAGTGCAACGAGAACCCGATGATCACGGCGCTGTACGACGGCCTCCTGAAGGGTAAGGAGCACAAGCTGCTGCACAACGAGGGGTATTAAAAACGTGGGTGTCCGGCACTCGCCGGAGTAACTGCGGTTGAAATGACAAAACAAGAGTAAAAAGAAACTCTGCAGAGAATGTGAAATTTGCAGTCTCTGCAGAGCTTTTTTTGTATCTTTACTGTGCCGCCGGCGCCTCGGTACTTGCCGTGTAGTCCATGATCTGCTTCAGCTCGTTGATCATCTCCTCGTCCTTGAGGCTGAATTTGATCTCCACGCGCCTTGAGGCGTCCATGTTGATCTGCCCGTTCTCATCGAGGATCGGATTGCTCATGGAGTGGCCGTTCGCGGTGATCTTTTCACGGAGCGTGGTCAGCTCCTGCTCGGTCAGGAACGTATTCGCGTTCCCGAAGAGGTAGTTGGCGACGGCCAGCGCGCGCTCCTGTGAGAGCTGGAGGTTGTAGAGATAGTCGCCGCTCGTGTCGGTGTAGCCGTCGATGCGGACCTCGGCCAGATAATCCTGATACTTCTCGGCCACGAGCACCTTGCAGTAGACCGGGAGCACCTGACTGAGCATGGTGTTCCCTTCGGCTGTGAGCACGCTTTCGTTGTGGGCGAAGAGGACGTTGGAATCAAGGGCGATCGAACCGTCCGCTTCGTCGATGGTGACGCCCAGGTTGTTCTGGTCGAATTCCTGTTTCAGATCCGCGATCAGATCCGCTTTGATGCCGATGATCTGCTCGATTTTCTGCTGCTGCTGAGCCATCAGCGTCTCCTGTTCCTCAAGCGCAGCCTGCTGCTGGAGCATCAGGGAATTTTGTTTCTCCAGCTCAGACTGCTGAGATAGCACGAGAGCGGCCTGCTTATCCAGATCATCCTGCTGTTGTGCGACAAGGGCGGCCTGTTCGTCGAGATCTGCCTGCTGCTGTGTGAGAAGGGCGCTCTGTTCGTCGAGAAGCCCCTGCCTTTCATCGAGCTCGGCCTGCAGCTGGTCCTGTGTGAGCTGATGCTGCGCCTCCTCGGCAAGCCGTTCCTGGTAATTCTTCTGCGCCTGCATGAAGGAAATGCACATGACGAGAACGAACAGCAGGAGAAGGCCTGCCATCATATCGGAGTAGGAACGCCAGATATTGTGGCGCTCATAGGTTTTCTTTCGCTTGCTGTACATACATCATTCCTCGCTTTATCAATGGATATACCCGAAACTGCCGTCCATCCTACTTCCTGCGGAAACCGCGGAACAGGCGGGAGCCGGCGAGCTGTTCTTCGAGGCTGTCGAGTTTCTTCAGTGTGCGTTCAAGAAGTTCGGATGTATCGGGTTCCTCAGCTGAGAGTGCCTGTGTGATCTCGACATCCTGCTGTCTCTTCTGAACATCCTGCAGGCGCGCGGAGATATCCACAAGCGTCTGCTGCATATCGCGTGAGGATTGCACCGGTCCCATATGCGCGATCTCGTCGGAATAGCCCTGCAGCATCTGGCTGTTTTTCTCCCAGACGTCGGAGAATTTTTCAATGGACTGATACATAAAGCGGATGTACTCCTGATAGGTGGATTTCTGTTCTTCGTTGATCCGCAGTGCTTCGCGCTGTGCCGCCGCGAGCTGATCGAGCGCCTGCGAATTGTAGTCGCCGGTGCGCGAGAGATCATCCTGAAGCGACGTAAACGCCTGCTGCATGTGCGAGATTGAACGGTCCATGAAATTCATATAATTGTTCTGTGCCTTCTCGAGTTCGGAGACACTCTTGCCGATGCGGGAAAAATCATCCGCGAGCTCCTGCCGCATCTGCCCCATCACCGTTTCACAGACCTGCGTCATGACCTTAGCCTGATTCTGGGTGAACGTGTCAACGATGTGGTTGATTCCGTTGGTCATGCGTCCGAAGGCCGGCGTGATGACCTGCTCAAAGCTCTTCGTCATCTGCTCGACGAAGATCCCGGTGAGTTCTTCCGTCATCTCCCTGCGGGTTTTCTCCTTGCCCAGCAGACGGGAGAGCGAATCGATCTCGTACGGCGGGCGGACATTCAGATAATAGGTGTCCAGGAATTCTTCCGTCAGAGCGGAGAGATTCGCGAATTCGCTGCGCAGGTCAAAAGAGTAGGCCAGCGAGAGGGAGATGCCGTAGATCGATGTGATGAACGCAACCTTGATGCCGTTGATCAGCGGCGAGACCGATCCCGCCATCTGCTCGTAGCCGGACGGGTCGAATTCGCGCAGTCCCATTACGAGGCCGACAAACGTGCCAAGGATGCCGAGGCTGGTGAGGATATCCGGGATCAGCTCCAGGATCCCGCGGCGCACGTAATTCTCGATCGCTTCCTCATTGATGAAATTCCGGATATCGCAGGAGGATTCCGAATTGAGCTTGACCATGCGGCGGTATTGCTGATAGCAGTCGTCCAGAAAACGATTCTGGAACAGCGGCTGATTGCCGGAGAGCACCGTGCCGTTCTCGGCTGCGTTTCGGATTGCCGCGGTCCCGCGCTTCAGTCCCCTGCAGACCTGCATCAGGCGGAATATGCCGAAGGCCACAGCCGCGAGAACCATGAGCAGCATCACGACGAGAAACGCGAGATTGAACATGAGCGTCCCCTGATCCACATCCCGGCTGATGAACGTGATAAACGCGCAGACGCCGATCGAGAGCAGGGCCGCCAGAACAGAAATAATTCTTCGTGTGTACAATAAAATACCCCCTTATCCCAAATAGTATAAAATTTCGCATATGTATAAATACATTATAAAAAAGAAAAGACGTTGAGTAAAGTATTTTAAAAAAGTTTAAGAAAGATTAAGAAAAAAGTTTAATGTTGACGAAGCGGAAAAAAACGATAAAATAGAAAATGATATGTGTAAGACGAAGAAAATGAGACAACAGGATCCATAGATACGTCAATGAGGACAGGAATGTGACGATGCGGGAGGATGAGACTGTGGACTATGCGAAGGAATCACTGAGGCTTCATTACGAATGGAAAGGCAAGCTTGAGATGACGGCGAGAGCATCCGTGGGCGACAGGGAGGCATTGTCGCTCGCGTACACGCCGGGTGTTGCGCAGCCGTGTCTGGAGATCCAGAAGGATGTCAGCAAGAGCTATGAGCTGACGCGCCGCTGGAATACGGTGGCGGTCGTGACGGACGGTACGGCGGTGCTCGGTCTGGGCGATATCGGGCCTGAGGCCGGTATGCCTGTGATGGAAGGCAAGTGCGTGCTGTTCAAGGAGTTCGGAGGCGTCGACGCGATCCCGCTGTGCGTGCGCAGCAAGGATGTGGATGAGATCGTGAACACGGTGGCTCTGCTCGCGGGCAGCTTCGGCGGGGTGAACCTGGAGGACATCAGTGCGCCGCGCTGCTTCGAGATCGAGCGAAAACTGAAGGAGCGCTGTGATATTCCGATCTTTCACGACGACCAGCATGGGACCGCGGTGATCACGCTGGCCGGCCTGATCAATGCGCTGAAGCTGGTGAAGAAGGAGATCGGCGATGTGAAGATCGTGACGAGCGGCGCCGGAGCGGCCGGGATCGCGATCATCCGCCTGCTGATGAGCATGGGGCTGAAAAATGTGATCATGACGGATCGCACGGGGGCAATCTACGAGGGACGCGAAGGCCTGAATCCGATCAAACAGGAGATGGCGAAGATCACAAACCGGAATCGCGAGCAGGGTACGCTTGCCGAGGTTGTCCGAGGCGCGGACGTGTTCATCGGCGTGTCGGCTCCCGGCACCCTGACAAAAGAAATGGTGCGGTCGATGGCGAAGGATCCGATTATTTTTGCGTGCGCGAATCCGACGCCGGAGATCTTCCCGGAGGAGGCGAAGGCCGCAGGGGCGGCAGTTGTGTCGACCGGGCGTAGCGATTACCCGAATCAGGTCAACAATGTTCTGGCATTCCCGGGAATCTTCCGAGGCGCGCTGGATGTGCGGGCATCGGATATCAACGACGAGATGAAGGTTGCGGCGGCGTACGCGCTCGCCGGGCTGGTCGGGGAGGATGAGCTGAGCGCGGATTATATCCTGCCGGCGGCATTCGATCCGCGTGTGAGGGACGCGGTGGCTCAGGCGGTAGCGCAGGCGGCGAGGAGGAGCGGCGTGGCGAGGAATTGAAAGCTGTGTTTGCAGGCTGTCCGGCTTTGAACCGTATAGATGAAAGCGGCAGAGATGGTACGGAGAGACAGAGATATAGGAATATGGCGGGGAATGTGTGATGTTCGGAAGGAAGAAAGCGAAAGCGGAGAAGAGGACGTTTGACGCGGAACACTACAGGCCGGTGCTGCGCTGCAGCATCTGCAACGGCGAACAGGTCGCGGGGTTTAAGAATCTGGAGACCGGGAAATTTGAAGAAGCTGCGCTGATCCGCGGGGAACGGGAGCTCGTCGAATTTATGGAGCAGTACGGGCTGGAGCGGATCGACAAGGAATACTGACCGGGGAAGGAAGAAATTTGAGATTACGTGGACAGAGGCAGGGACAGAGGCACAGGCCGCTGGTCTTGTCTGCGGGTGGAAGGCAGCCGGAGGGAGTGCTGCCGGATGGATAAAAGAAGAGCGAGGACAACAATATGAAGCAAAATCAGATTCTGAAGATCTACGGAACCGATTACAGGCAGATGACAAAGATTCTGCTTGCCGAGGCTGATCTGGCCGCGCGTATCGCCGACCGCGACAGCCGTATCGCGCTCAAGCCGAATCTCGTGTCCGCGTCCGAGCCGTCCTACGGCGCGACAACGCATCCCGAGGTGCTCGCCGGGATCATCGAATATCTGCAGGAAAAGGGATTCCGTAATATTACGCTCATGGAGAGCTCATGGGTGGGAGGAAAGACAATGGAGGCGTTTCATGTCTGCGGATATGACGCGCTCACAAAGCGGTACGGGGTGCGCTTCATCGACGCGCAGAAGGAGCGCTCACACAGCGTGGACTGTGCCGGACTGAAGCTGAATCTCTGCGACTGTGTGGACGACGTAGATTTCCTGATCAATGTCCCGGTGCTGAAGGGGCATTGCCAGACGAAGATCACCTGCGCGCTCAAGAATATGAAGGGGCTGATCCCGAACTCGGAGAAGCGGCGTTTTCACACGATGGGGCTGCACAAGCCGATCGCGCACCTGAATGTGGGGATCCGTCAGGATTTTGTCGTCGTGGATCACATCTGCGGGGATCTGGATTTCGAGGACGGGGGGAATCCTGTCGTGCGCAACTGCGTGATGGCGGCCTGTGACCCGGTGCTCATGGACGCGTATGTCTGCAGGCTGCAGCACTATGAGGTGGATGAGGTGCCCTATGTGCGGCTGGCGGAGCAGCTCGGAGTCGGCAGCGCGGATCTGTCGAAGGCGGAGATCCTTACCTGCGGCGACAGCGTTGACCGTGAGCCTTCTGTCGGCCAAAAAGAGATGCAGGAAAACCAATCCGGTACCGGCAATTCATGCCGGGAGCTTTCAGACGGATCAAAACCGGATGCACGGAACATTTCCTGGAGCAAGTGCACGGAGGACGAGGATCTGCCGCGTCCCCGCAGGATCGTGGGGCTGAGCGATTCCGTGGAGGAGATCGAGTCCTGCAGCGCGTGCTACGGTTATCTGATGCCGGCGCTCGACCGTCTCAGAAACGAGGGTCTGCTGGATCGGCTGGATGAGAAGATCTGTATCGGTCAGGGCTATCAGGGAAAGACCGGCAAGATCGGAATCGGGCGGTGTACAGGCGGATTTGAGTACAATGTCAAAGGCTGCCCGCCGACCGAGCAGCAGATCTATGATTTTTTAAAGGATTATCTGACCGGCAGATCGTAGAGAAAAGGCGCATGGTTTTTGTTATATACATCCCGGCGCGCACATACAATAGGACAAAGCCTGTATGGAAACACGGCGGCATGGATATCCTCGCGCCCTGGCGGAGAAGCGCGCCGTGACGGTCCGGGAGCATCTATGGAAAACAGATATCAGAAACTGGCGGTCACCCTGTTTCTCATGGCCGGATTTCTGGCCGGGGCGGCTCTGCCGGAGATACTGCGCATGGGCAGCGGAACGTATGCCGGATTTCTGAGCATCTATGGTTTTCAGAAATATGAACAAAAGTCTGTATCCGCGGCGGCTGTGCTTCCGTATATCGCCGCGGGCAGGCTGAGGACGCTGCTTTTCCTCTGGATGAGCAGCTATACGGCGGCGGGATTGCTGTTCCATCTCGCGTACGCATGGTGGCTGGCAGCCTCG
>CANQIW010000105.1 GCA_947624055.1 uncultured Lachnospiraceae bacterium | reverse complement strand
CACAGCCCTTACCACCACGCATCTCTACAACAGAGAGCGCGCGCAGGACTACCTGGCCAAGATTGCCCAGGCATCCAACCACCTGCTTTCTCTCATCAACGATGTGCTGGACATGAGCCGTATCGAGTCGGGCAAGGTCACAATCAACGAACGACCCGAGAATCTGGCGGACATCCTGCAGGAGCTGCGCAATATCATCCAGTCCGACGTCCACGCCAAACGGCTGGAGCTGTTCATCGACACCGTGGACGTCGCGGACGAGGAGGTCTACTGCGACAAGCTGCGTCTGAACCAGATCCTTCTGAACCTGACCTCCAACGCCATCAAATTCACCCCTGTCGGGGGCACAGTGGCCGTCCGGGTCACCCAGAAGCCGTCCCGCTCCCCAAAGCGGGGTCTGTATGAATTTCGGGTCAGCGATACCGGCATCGGCATGAGCCAGGAATTCGCCAGAACCGTATTCGATCCGTTCACCCGGGAACAGACCACGACAGTCAGCGGCATCCAGGGCACCGGTCTGGGCATGGCGATCACAAAGAATATCGTGGATATGATGGGCGGCACGGTCAGCGTGGAGAGCGAACCCGAAAAGGGCACCACTTTCACCGTGAATCTGGAGCTGCGCTTCTCCGCCGCGCACAAGGAAATGGGACCCATCGCGGAGCTGAAGGGCTTTCGCGGTCTGGTCGTGGACGACGACATGGTCTGCTGCCAGAGCGTGTCCAAGATGCTTCGGCAGATCGGGATGCGGGCGGAGTGGGCACCGTCCGGACGGGAGGCCATCGCGCGCACCACGGAGGCCGCAGAACTCTCCGATCCCTTTGAGGTCTACATCGTGGACTGGTCCATGCCCGAGCTGAGCGGCATAGAAACCGTCCGGGAGATCCGCAGGATCGTGGGCGACGAGTCCCCAATCATTCTCATGTCCGCCTACGACTGGACAGATATCGAGGACGAAGCCCGCCGGGCCGGCGTCACCGGCTTCATCAGCAAGCCGCTCTTCGCCTCCGACCTGCACCACACGCTGGAGCGCAGTCTGAGCCAGCCGTCCACGAATGAGGAAGCCTCCGTAAAATCAAACTCCCTCCCGCAGGAGGATACCTTCGCGGGCAGGCGCATTCTCCTGGCCGAAGACAACGAGCTCAACCGGGAAATCGCCGCCGAGATCCTCAAGGAAGCCGGCTTCCTGGTAGACTGCGCGGAGAACGGCCAGCAGGCCTGCGATATGGTTCGTGAGTCCGCACCGGGCTATTATGACCTGGTTCTCATGGACATCCAGATGCCCATCATGAACGGCTACGAGGCTACCCGCGCGATCCGTTCCCTGCCGGATCCGGTTCTCGCCGGCATTCCAATCGTCGCGATGACCGCCAACGCTTTCGAGGAGGACCGTGAGCTTGCCCTTGAGGCGGGCATGAACGGCCACCTGGCCAAACCGATCGATCTGAATAAGATGCTGGAGCTTCTGCGGGAACTGTTCAGCAAGGAAACGTAATACCGAACATATATCATAGCGACAGCCTGACCATTCGGTTCAGGCTGTCACTTACTGCGTACATTATCCATTATGTGGTAAGTTCAATCTCCTTCGGCTGCATCTGTCCCGGCGCTCGCCCCGACCTGATTGTACACATTCTGCATATCCAGAATATGGAACTGCTCTGTCTCGTGCGTCCCATCCGCCTTTGCAGTCACCAGAATATAGAAGCACAAGAACAGCCATCAAAAAGGAAATCTCTTTTATCTGCTGTCTCTTTCTCCGTCTGCGTCTGTTCATCCTTTCATATTCTCTTGCGCCTCCGGTATTGCTTGCCCTCGCCTCATCCAGCCGGAAAAACTTTTCAAATATAGAATCCAGCTTCCTCGCGGGGATCGTTTGACCACGATTGCGGAAACAGATCCTGACTTCATTCTCTGCCCGCTCTGTCCAGACATTGATCGCGGTCTCACGGTAACTGTACGCGATCGCGTTCTTCAGGATGTTATTGAACACGCGTGCGAGCTTCACCGGATCACCGTAAATCGTTATCCCTTCCTCCGTCTGCAGGTTTACGGTATTTCCATGCTCACTCAGAAGCGGGTAGAATTCATCCGTCATCTGAACCAGCATATAGGACAAGTCTATGTTTTCTTTCTCCAGTTCAACCTGCTGCAGATTGTACCTTGTGATCTCAAAAAATTCGTTGATGAGTTTTTCCAGACGCTGCGCCTTATCCAGCGCGATATTCACATATTTCGACCTCTGCTCCGCGGGCATTTCCGGGATCTCGGCCAGCAGACCCAGATAACCCAGCACCGAAGTGAGCGGCGTCTTCAAGTCGTGCGCCAGATAAGTGATCAGGTCATTCTTTCGCGCCGCTTCCTCCTTCAGAACCTGCTCGTGGCGCTGCATGATTGATTTGATCTCCGACATCTGTACAGAGATTTCCTCATGCTCCTTTTTAAATACGTCCTGTTTTTCCCCACCCTGCCGCATGTAATCCTGTATTTCCCGGCTTATTTCCGTAACCGCCTTTTTGCGCTTCGACACCGCGTAAAAATGCGATACTGCGAATACCAGAACCGCCGCGATCACGGCAGCCACGCACAGGCCGGTAAAAAATATGGTTTTTATATAAGGCCAGAAAGGTTCTCTTACAAGTCTCTCGGTTCCCTCATAAATATCGTAGCGTTCATACATGCAGTTTGCCATGAACCAGTCGACAAAAAACCGTTGAACACCTGATCAACAAAATAATAGATGGCATCACAGATCAGGACGCCACAGCCACATACCAGAATCAGTTTCAGAATAATCCTGCCCTTAGCTTTCAATTTTGTACCCGCACCCCCAGACCGTCTTGATATATTTCGGCGCCTCAAAGGAATCCCCCATCTTCCCTCTCAGATGCCGGATATGGACAGTGATCGTATTGCTGCTTTTGCTGAAATACTCGTCTCCCCAGATCCGGTGGAACAATTCCTCGGCGCTGACTACCTCGCCTTTTCTCTCACATAGGATCTGAAGAATCGAGAACTCCGTGGGCGTGAGGGAGAGCGGTCTTTCATTTAAAAAACACTCATGTGTTTTGATATTCATGATCAGTCCGGCATGCTCCAGGATTTCCTCCTGCTTTTCCTCCCCTGCCGCATTATACCTTTTATATCTCCGCAGCTGCGCCTTTACCCGCGCCACAAGCTCCAGACGCAGAAACGGCTTCGTGACATAGTCGTCCGCTCCAAGCATCAGCCCGGTGATCTTGTCCGTTTCCTCCGCCTTCGCCGTGAGCATGATGATCGGATAATTGTGCTTTTCCCGTATCATCTTGCAGATCTGCAGCCCGCTTATCCCGGGAAGCATGAGATCCAGAATTGCCAGATCCAATTCTTCGCTCTGGACGCATGCAAGCGCATCCTTCGCCGTATAATATTTAAAAACCGTAAAATTCTCATTCTCAAGATAAAGCGCTACCAAGTCTGCGATCTCCTTTTCATCGTCTACAACCAGTATTTTACCTGACATATCGTCCGCTCCGTTCATGGTGGTTCATTTATTTTATCAAATTCATACAGGGTATTTGTAGATATTTAAATGAGAATTTATTAAGGTTTCATTAATGTTCCCAATAGTTCTGAACACAGAGTTTTACAGATGCTAATTCTGATCATCCGAACCATCTTTATAATTGGAATAGCTTTTGCAGTAAATTCTCTTATCCTTTTTAATGTTAATCATTAATTTTTTATTGACATTTAAGAATTCTTTGATATAGTGATATGGAAAGTGGTAAATAGCATTGCCTGATGATCCAAAAGCTTCCTTCACAGGCAGTTTGATCAAGAAAGGGGAGATTTCTATGCTGATCATTCAAAAACTTACAAATCAAAAGTTTGCTCGGTCGGCCGCCGGATTTATGAACTTTGTCTGCTGGCTTCTGATCGCTCTTCTGGTTTTGTGTACAATTCTCAGTTTTATAGGCCGGCAGACCTTTATCCTTCATACAGACGATGGAATCTATGAGAGCGCGATCTGCGCAGAAGAAGATCATGCTTCGTACGCCCGGTTCATGACAGTCGGCACAGGCGACGATATTCATGTCTGGACAGACAGCAAGGAACAGATCAGCCTGACTGTTCAGCTCAGCCTGGCGCTTATGTACGCCATCCATACCGTCCCGCTCATGCTTGCTTTCTGGTTTTTGAGCCGCGTATTTTCCAATGTACGTGAAGAGCGGATCTTCACGGAGCAAAACGCCTCTTATCTGCTCTACTATGGACTGCTCCAGATCTTTGCAGCCGTTTGCGTTCCGTTTCTCAGGCTGCTGATCTGCCGGCTCGTCAGCTTTATTCCCGGAAACCATATGGAAATCTCCACAGGACAGGATATGCTCAACACGCTCTTCCCCGGCATCGCTTTCCTTGTGGCTGCGTACATTATCCATTACGGGGTAAATTTACAGGATGAGGTGGATCACACATTATGATTATTATTCGACTTGACCGGATGCTGGCGGACAGGAAAATGAAACTGAACGATTTGGCCGCCCAGGTCGGCATCTCCAACGTCAATCTCTCTTATCTGAAAACAGGAAAAGTGCGGGCTGTCCGCTTCAGCACTCTGGACGCGATCTGCAGAGTGCTGAAATGTCAGCCCGGAGATATTCTGGAATATGTCGAGGATGAAGAAGATAATTCCGATTCTTAAGTTGTTTTTCATTCCTCCGCTTCCAGTTCTAATCTCTGCATGATATCCTTAATAATCCCCGCATCCTGAATCAAACTGATCCCGAAACATTTCTTTCCTGCATCTTTAAGGGATGCTCCTATGTGATAGGCCGTTTTTCGGTCAAGAATCAAAAAGCGGTCATGGAAAGCTTTTGTATATTTTACTTCCAACGAAAAATACTGCGCATTAAAATTTTCAACGTCAGTTTTTGATAGGCGTGCTCGTTTCTGTGTATAGATTGTAACGGACACGTCTTCCTCTTTCTTTGATAGCAGATTCAATGTTACAATGTCTACGTATCCATCTATCAGTACAATATCTTTTTCCGCCTTTTGTATAAGACTTGCAATCAGGCTGAATGCGTCATAAATCTGTCCCTCAAAGAATACCTTTTGATTGGATTCCTCGTGTTCGGATATGTACTCAAAAATCTGTTCCAGCTTTTCATCCGTCTGCTTCTGGTATTCCAACTGATGAAGTTCAACTGCGCTGATGCGTTCAAACAGCAGAGCATTGTTGGAAATAAATCGTCTCATTTCTACAAATGCATTCATAATGTTAATACTTGTCTGAATTGCTACATCACTTCGTAAAACAGCAGAAAGCATAGCTATTCCTTGTTCTGTAAAAACGTATGGTAAATATCTCCTGCCACCTCTACCTGCATCTTTATCCGTGTTTTCTTTTGAGGTCACAATTTGTGACCTCAAAGTTTCAAACTCATCCCTTGTAATCTGAAACCTAAAATTATCCGGGAAACGAACCATATTTCTTTTTACAGCCTGATTAAATACCTTTGTTTCTACCTGATAAAGCATCGCCAAATCACTATCAAGCATTACCTGTTGATTTCGGATGACATAAATCATACTTCTTATATCATGCTGAGTTTGTTCTATAGCTGCCACTGGCGATTGCTTTCCCACGCTTACTGTAACCTTTTGTTTTTGCCTTTCTTTATCCATTCAGCAACCTCTTTCATTCTTGATATATCAAGTCGGGATACCATTTTTTGACATCTTTATATTTATATATATTCCCGAAATCGACAATTTATGCCAATAAATTGAAAAATTTTTAAATTAATTATATCAAATTTCCTTTCAGATACATTACCACACAATTTTCACCACACAGAAAAAGCAAGGCTTCATTCCGCCCTGCTTTTTCTTCCTTACATCGCCTATACCGACGATTCTTTATTTTGATAGAACATCCTATTCCCGAAGACGCTCTGCCAGACTTTCCTGCCTTATTTTCCGAAACTGTTTGCCCGGTATTCCCCATGCGACCAGCAGAAGGATCGGGAGTGTGAACAAACACGGAAGCATGGTACGTCTGGCAAGAACAGAAACGAACAAACGAAGCATGTGGCCGCAGTATCCGAATGTAAGCGCAAGCGCGCCGATAAGAGCGCATCCCAAATACATGCAGCCCTCCGCAGTGAGCATTTCTTCCACCGAAATACCCCTATCAATCCTGCCTCATTTTTTCGCTGCACAAATCTTTTACTACTTCGCCCGCAAGGATCAATCCCGCCACAGACGGCACAAATGCTACGCTGCCCGGAATATCCCTTCGTTCTGTACACTTATGCTTTGCTCCGGGTGGACAAATACAGTTTGTCCTGCAGCTGATAGACATATCATCATACGGTCTTATAGGTTTTTCTTCGGAATATACAACCTTTAACTTCCTCACATCTCGTTTTTTCAATTCCCTCCGCATGACTTTTGCCAATGGGCACATTTTTGTCTTATATATGTCAGAAACCCTGAACTGGCTGCCATCCAATTTGTTTCCGGCACCCATGCAACTGATAATAGGCACATTTTTCTCCTGTGCCTTTATAACAAGTTCAATTTTAGCAGTAACCGTGTCTACTGCATCAACAATATAATCATACTCATTAAAAGGGAATTCATCTGCGTTTTCGGGCAGGAAGAAACACTTATGTATGATTACATGTGCATCCGGATTGATTTCAAGTATCCGGTCTTTCATCACTTCTACCTTATATTTTCCTACTGTTTTTCTTGTAGCAATAATCTGCCGGTTCAGATTTGTCAGGCAGACCTTATCATCATCAATCAAATCAAATGCCCCGACTCCGCTTCGTACAAGAGCTTCACAGGCATATCCTCCTACACCGCCAATACCAAAAATTGCAACTCTTGAACTGGATAATTTATTCATTGCCTCTTTTCCAAGCAATAATTCTGTTCTTGAAAACTGTGTGAGCATCTATGCGTCTCCTTATTAAAAATTAGCCTTATTATTGTACCATAGAAAAACGGCGGATGCTATGCACCCGCAAATCATCCATTTTCCTGATGAACTCATAGGTTTTATTATAATATGGAATAAATTTTTGTCAATTAGTTTCTTTCTTTTACTATTCTTCGGCTTTTAACCATTGTTTTATTTTACTTCTTATCCATAACCTCTTTTATTCTTGATACATTAAATCGAGCTACCAATTTTTCATCTTTATCTTTATATTTATATTTATATATTCCCGAAATCGACAATTTATGCCAAAAAATGAAAAATTTTTAAATTTATCCGCCCTGCTTTTCCTATCTTCTTTACACTGCCTGTAACCTCTCTTATCAATTGATTATTTTATACCTGGAGTACTTCCCTCCACATAACAATTCTAAACGTCCTTGAGCCTGAAGCTTTTTAATAACTGCATACGCCCGCGAAGGAGTCACTTTCAGCAATTCAATTACATCCTGTTTTGTGATGATCCCATTCTGAGTATTTGCCAACTTTATT
>CANQIW010000104.1 GCA_947624055.1 uncultured Lachnospiraceae bacterium | reverse complement strand
TCCGACCGGCCGCATGTGACCGCGGACAATCCCATCTCCAAGCTCACGCACGATGGGGATCTGCACAATTTCATGACTTTCCTGCTGTTTTCCGGCGAAAGACAGTACGGGCTTCTGCAGTGCGACATCAAGAGCGAAGATTTCTCCTTCTTCTATTTCCTCAGCCTTCAGATCGGCCTGTCCCTGCGCTATCTGGAGATCAGCAAGGCTGAGGCCGCGCATCGCCTCGCGATGTCCAACGACATGGAGAAGATCCGCCGGGAAAACCGCGCGCTCGACATCAAGTCAGGCTACGACAAGCTGACCGGGCTGTTGAACCTGCATGGGTTGACGGACCGCATCACCAAGGTGCATCAGACAATCATCCTGGAAAACGCCTACATGATCTACGCCGATCTTGACCACCTGAAAGAGATCAACGACACCTGGGGTCATATCGAGGGAAATTTCGCGCTCCAGTCGATCAGCAATATCCTTAAATCCTGTCTGCGTGATTCGGATGTCGTAGCACGTGTCGGCGGAGATGAGTTTGTCTCCCTTGTCACCTCCGGCTCCGAGACCTTCGAGACGCTCTTCCGGGAGCGTATCGCCAGGGCGTGCCGACAGCTGAACGAATCCTCAGGCAAGCCGTACTACGTGGAGATATCCATGGGAATCGTGCGCTTCGAGCTGCGGCCGGAGACCGATCTCCAGTCAATCGTGGCCGAGGCAGATAAGCGGCTGTACGAGGCCAAGAAAAACCGGCGAACGTCCATACGAAAATAAATCATACCTATGTAGAAATGCCCTGCAATACCGTTTGGATTTTCGGTATCACAGGGCATTTTTTCGTACTTCGCATTCAGCGGAAGTCCGGCGCTCCGACCATATTGTACGGAGTAACCTGATAGACGTAATAATTGAGCCAGTTCGTGTAGAGATTATTCGCGTGCGAGCGCCAGCGAAGAAGCGGCCTGTTGGACGGATCGTCGTTCTCATAATAATTCTTCGGGATCTCGATCGGCAGCCCCCTGCTCAGGTCGCGGCGGTATTCTCCGTCCAGCGTCACCCGGTCGTACTCCGGATGACCCATAATGAATATCTTCCTGCCGTTGTCCGCCATCGCGAGAAACAGCCCGGCTTCATCAGACTCCGCAAGGATCGTAATCTCCTTCACCTTGCGGATCTCCTCGATCGGTACCTCCGTGTGCCTCGAATGCGGCGCGAGAAACACATCGTCAAAGCCGCGCACCAGCGGGATCTTGCGGTTCAGGACACGGTGCCAGAACAGCCCGAACATTTTCTTGTCCAGAAGCCTCTTCTGCAGACCGTAATGGTAATACAGTCCGGCCTGCGCGGCCCAGCAAAGATAGATGGTCGATGTGACGTTTTCTTCTGTCCAGTCGATGATCTGTGTCAGCTCCTCCCAGTAATCCACCTCTTCGAATTCCATCAGCTCCACCGGCGCGCCGGTGATGATCATACCGTCGAAACGGCGGTGCCTGATATCGCCAAACTCCACATAAAACTCGTTCAGATGGCTGGTCGACGTGTTCCTGGACTCATGGGAGCTTGTCTTTACAAAGGTCACGTCCACCTGAAGCGGCGTATTGGAGAGCGAGCGAAGAAGCTGCAGCTCTGTCTCCTCCTTGAGCGGCATGAGATTGAGGATCGCGATGTGGATCGGCCGAATGTCCTGATGAACCGCCCGGTTCTCATCCATCACAAAAATATTCTCTCTCTCCAAAATCTCTCTTGCCGGCAGATTTCCCTGTACTTTTATCGGCATACTCTATCCCTCTCCTTGCATTTGTGTCTGTCCTGTCAGGTATTGCCTGCGCCTGTATTCCCCTGCATTCTCATATCTCAGATATCTGACGGCTCCTCCGGCCGTCCGCCCGCGAGCGACAGGAAATCGTCCTCCGACAGGATCGGGATCCCGAGCTCTGCCGCTTTTTTGTTCTTGGACGACATCGAGGCCGTATCATTGTTGATCAGATAGTCCGTTTTCTTTGACACGGAGCCCGCCACCTTTCCTCCGCGCTCTTCAATAAACGCTTTGAGCTCCTCCCGGTTCGCGAAATGGTTCACGCTGCCCGTGATCACAAAGGTCTTCCCCGCGAGCGCCTGCGGCACGCTCTCATCCGGCGCGTTCTCGAGTTCAAGCTCCGCGAGAAGCCGATCCAGTGCCTCGTTGTTTCGCGGATCGTCAAAATAGTCTGCCACGGAAGCCGCAATGATCTCACCAAGACCCTCTATCGTCGCAAGTTCCTCGCTCGTACTGTGCCTGAGCCGCGCAAGATCATATCCGCAGAACCGGCTCAGAAGCCCGGCGTTGGCCGTGCCGATGTTTGGGATTCCGAGTCCGTAGATCAGCCGCGGCAGCGTCGTATGCCGCGCCTTCTCAATGCTCTCGATCAGATTCGCGTAAGATTTTTCGCCGAAGCCTTCCATCTCCACGATCTCATCACGGTGGTCGGCCAGATGAAAAATATCGGCATACGTATGAATATACCCTCTCGCGATAAATTTTTCAAGAGTTGCTTCCGACAAACCCTCGATATTCAAAGCGTTTCGGCTCACAAACAGAGTAAAAGACTTGATCCGCTTCGCGCTGCACTGTTCGTTCGTACAATAAAGCGTCTCCGCATCGTTTACGGAGCGAATCTCCGTGCGTCCTCCGCACGCCGGGCAGATCTCCGGGATCTCGATGTTTCCGCTACCGGTCAGGTTCTCCGCGATCTGCGGGATGATCATGTTCGCCTTGTAGACCGTGACTGTGTCTCCGATCCCGAGTTTAAGGGCTTTCATGATACTGATGTTATGAACACTTGCGCGGCTGACCGTCGTGCCCTCCAGCTCCACCGGATCAAAGATCGCGACGGGATTGATCAGACCCGTCCTCGACGGACTCCACTCAATCTCCCGCAGCGTCGTCTCGCAGGTCTCGTCCTGCCACTTGAAAGCGATCGAATCGCGCGGAAACTTTGCCGTGCGGCCGAGCGACTGTCCGTACGCGATATCGTTGTAGGTAACGACAAGCCCGTCCGACGGCACATCGTAACGCTGTATCTTCTCCGCAAACCAGGATACCGTCTCTTCCATCGTCTCAGCCGTCGCGTGGCGGTATTCCACCGTCTCGAAACCCTGCTGCCGCAGCCACTCAAACTGCCTGCTCCGCAGATTTCCGAAATCGACGTTCTCCGCTTTCACCAGAGCGAAGGCATAAAAACGCACATGGCGGTTCGCGGTAATCTCGTTGTTCAGCTGGCGCACAGAACCGCTGCACAGATTGCGCGGATTCTTGTAACGCGCCTCCACATCCTCGATCTCGCTGTTGATCTTCTCGAACTCGGAATACGTGATGACCGCTTCACCGCGCAGGATCAGCTCTCCCTGATAGGAGATGCGCAGAGGGATATTCTGGAAAACCTTCGCGTTGTTGGTGATCACCTCACCGATCTCCCCGTTCCCGCGCGTGACCGCCTTCTCTATCGTTCCGTTCCGGTAAGTCAGCACCACAGTGAGTCCGTCAAGCTTCCACGAGACAAGCACCTCATGCCCTCCCGCGAAGCTTCTCAGCTCTTCCCTCTCCTTCGTCTTGCCCAGAGAAAGCATCGGGGCTTCGTGCCGCTCCTTGGGAAGGGTATCCAGCGCCTCATATCCGACCGTCACCGTCGGGCTTCCCGCAAGCACGATACCTGTCTCCCGCTCCAGTCCGATCAGCTCGTCATAGAGTCTGTCATACTCCAGATTGCTCATGATCTCACGGTCTTCCTGATAATACGCCTTCGAAGCCTCTCGAAGCTTCTCCGACAGTTCTTTCATTCGCTCAAGCTGCTGATTCATCGACTCTCACGCTTCCTTTCCCGCGCTTTTTCTTTCTGATGCCCGGAAATTCCCTGCTCCTTTGTCCGCCCTGACTGCCCCGGATTTTCGGAGGAGCGCAGCTGTTCCTGAAGCCGTGCGAACTCTTTTCGGGTGACAGCCCGGTACTCGCCCGGTTTCAGATCTCCGAGCTCAATATTCATAATGCGCACCCGGACAAGTCTTTTCACCCTGTAGTGAAGCGCCTCGCACATCCGCCGGATCTGTCTGTTCAACCCCTGCGTAAGCACCAGCCGAAACCGGCACTTTCCAGCCAGCTCAACCCGGCACGGACGCGTAGTGACATCCAGTTCCTTCAGGTATACCCCGGCCGCCATCCTGCTCAGAAATTCCGGCGTAATGTCTCTGTCCACCGTGACAAGGTACTCTTTCTCATGATAATTTCCCGCTCGCATGATCTTATTCAGGATGTCCCCGTAATTTGTCATCAGAAGGAGTCCCTCGGAGTCCTTGTCAAGCCGTCCGACAGAAAAGACGCGTTTCGGATAATCCACCACATCATAGATCGTCCGGTCTCCCCAGCGGCGATCCGTCGTGCAGACCACGCCGCGCGGCTTGTTGACCGCCAGCAGGATCAGCTCCGGCTCCGGCTCGATCTTCCGTCCGTCCGCCAGCACCTGCTGCCCGCGCGTAACCTTCTGACCCTGTACTGCCGTTTTCCCGTCGACAAGCACCTTCCCCGCCTCGATCAGACGGTCGGCCTCCCGGCGCGAACAGAAGCCGGCGTCACTCAGATATTTATTCAGCCGTACCCCGCCTGCAGTCTGCTCCTTCATAAAGCTGCCCGCACTGCTGCCTGCATCCCTCCGCAGCGATTTGTGCTCTCCCATGTCATTCGCTCCCATCATCCATCCGGCCGCATTCCGGTTGACCACATCTTATCACATTCCGGAATCCGAAACAATACTTCACAGAAAAAGAGCCCGCCGCAAAATTTCATCCGGATGTCTCATATCCGCAATTGCGACCGGCTCTTATGATATTCCTCGGCAGCCCCGTCGGCTCTCTTCCGTTACTGTGCGTCTGTAAGATACTGGGTCATCAGATAACCCTCCATCGTCGTACCGTCTGAGGTGTAAAAGCTGATGTGCGACCATCCGTTGTCAAGATTCTCCAGCACCTCCACCTGCATACCGGTCGACAACGTCGCATACAGCGTGCTTTCCGCCGAGGGCTCTGCCCGGACATTCACTCCTGTAGAGGCATACATCGTACCGGTCTTGCCGCCAGAAGCATTTCCGTCAGGACTATCCCCCTCACCATCTCCGGTATCGCTTCCGTCCTCACTTCCGTCGCCCTGTGTGTCGACGTTTCCATCTGTGTTCCCGCTTTCGGAGCTGATCGACTCCACGAACGCGGCAAGATCCGAATCCTGCGCAATACTGTCGTTACATCTGTCAGCGACATCCTTGTTCAACACCTGTACGTCATCGTCCGTCAGCACCTGATTCAGATAATCCTTCTGATCCTTATGGCTGTCTATATCCGAAACGATCAGATCGCCGTCATCATTTGTAACCAGATACAGGCCTCTCAGCGTCGGCATAGCCGTGTCAATGCCTGTGAGCTTCGCGTCAAAATACGCGAACACAACATACGATCCTGCTGTGAGTCCCGGCTTGGAGTAGGTCATAAGATTATTGTACGCCTCAATAGCGTCCTCCATGGCCTCATAGCCTGTCTTTGACTCATCATCCAGCACCTCGCAGATCTCACCGAGCGTATCGTAATCCTTATTCAGCCTTGCCGTATAATAGCGTGTCACAAGATCCAGAACATCCTTTTGATTCCGCTCGAGCGGATCGCCCGACGCAGTGCCCTGTGTCCCCGCCGATTCCCCGCTGTCCGGAGCGCTCGTCATCTCCTCAGTCTCTTCCACTTTCTTTTTCGGCGTATCTTTCTCCGATTTCCCGCGTCCACCGATCAGCCGCACCGCGAATACAATGATCAGTATCAGCAGAAGTCCCGCCGCGCCGAGCAGAATATATCTCAAATTATCGGAAATCCACTCTCTGATATCGTCTAACATTGCCCTATCCCCCTCATATTATCCTATCCCTCAAAAAATCTCATTTAATATCAAGATAATTTTAGCATATTTATACAGGGATGTAAAGCAAACGTTTCTTAAAAGAATCCTAAAATACTTCCTGAAGAATCTCCGGATAATCCCAAATCGCGCTTTACTTTTCCCGAAATCTATGCTAATATAATTGAGCAATTTTTTGAGATGCACTTGTAGCTCAGGGGATAGAGCAGCGGTTTCCGGTACCGCGTGTCGGGGGTTCGATTCCCTCCAGGTGCGTTTCTCTATGGATACGCTGCGGTCGGTCTCCAAGGAGGTCGAACCGCAGTTTTCCTTCTGCGGGGCATTCCCCAGGTCTTTCGCGCTCCCGCTCCTTCATCCGCGCACACAGAGGATATTCACGCCGCATTCGGCTCTACTGCCGACAGCCTCTTTTCTTCCCTGTAATAGCGGTACACCGTATCGCCCAGGATCTCCTCCTCCGCGACGCACTCTTCATTGATCTCGCAGACGATCTCTCTGAGTTCCCTCGGATGGAACTCCGGCATAACCGGGATGATCATACACTCATGCACGCTGCTGGGCAATATGAAATAATCGTTTTCCAGACGTTCTCCGACCGCCTCCAGCACGGTTTCATAGAGGATCATCGCGGCTCCGAAGCATTTCTCCGTATTGGTCAAAACATACATGGGGATCTGCTCCCGGCTCTTCTCCTCGATCTGGATTCCGGTAATCTCCCGAATTACGTCCGCGATGTATATGCATTCATAGGGCGTAAGCCTGGCCGTATTGCTCATCGCCGCGTCATCCAGCTCTTCCGGATCGGCGTCCCACATCTCCATATGCTCGTTTTTCACAAGAATGCCCGCGTCCCCGAACGTATCGTCCTCCAGCATATAATAATATACAACCGCCAGATCCAGAAATCGTCTGTGCGGAACCTGTCTGAGCAGCTCACGGTTCTTCTCATAATTTACAAGCCTGCATACAACTCGCTTCCTCACCTGCATAAAATCCGTGTAAAAAGACAAGTCATACGTTTCTTCTCTGGCGTGGCTGTAATGAAACTCTACAATCCGGCCGGCAAGCTCCTCTATGGGAACGCCTTTCAGATACTGCTGATAGTAAGGCGCCAGATAGATCGCCGGTGCCACGTTGCCGCCCGCTTTCAGGATCGTGATCGTATCCACGCAATTTCGATTGTTCTTCAGCACGGAAGCCAGATTTACATTGCTGTGTTCTCCTACTCTCTTTTGTACAGAATTCCTGATCTCTTCCAAAAAATCCTGATACTCCAATTAAAAACCACCTTTCCATTGCATTTTTATAAATTTGAGATTTTTGTGCGACCGCACACGAAAGCGTCTTCACGCTCAGAATTTACGTCTTATAATATATCACATATATGCACATATTGCAAGTTATTAATTCTAAAAAATTTATGAAATATAACAAACTGTTTTTCTTTGCTGCAAAAATGGGAGCGCCCTGACCTTTCCGGTCAGACCGCTCCCATGACGTTTCGTCTCAGTCAAACACTTATACTCTGGAGAGATACTCACCTGTCCTGGTGTCGATCTTCAGCTTGTCCCCGGTCTCCACGAACAGCGGAACGTTGA
>CANQIW010000103.1 GCA_947624055.1 uncultured Lachnospiraceae bacterium | reverse complement strand
CACGGCAAAACCGTTCGAGATGATCGAGTTCAGCTCCCTCTCCAGCCGCTCAGAAACGACCTCGGGCAGCTCTTCTCCGTAAATTTCATGCGCCTTCTCATAGCAGAGATTGCGCAGGATCTGGTCGGAATTCTCGATGACAGGCGGGCACTTGTCCGGCCGCACCGGAGAGATCTTCTCACACATGTCTGCGATCTTGTTCGTGTTCCCGATCACGATCTCATACGCTTTCTCCTCCCCGAGATACTCAAACTCCTTCAGCATCTCCTCCGTCGTGCGCAGGTAGAGCGGCGCCTGATCGTCCGCGTCCTTGAAGCCCTTGCCCGCCATGATGATGCGGCGGTAAACCTCGTCCTTCGGGTCGAGGAAATGCACGTCGCAGGTCGCCACGACCGGCTTGCCGTACTGCTCTCCGAGCTCAACGATCCTCCGGTTCAGCTCCTTTAAATCCTCCACTGTCTTCCGGTCGGAATAATCCTCGCGCGTCATGAACATGTTATTGCCGAGCGGCTGGATCTCCAGATAATCATAGAAATTGACAAGCCTCGCGATCTCCTGTTCCGGGGCGCCCCGCACCAGCGCCTGATAAAGCTCCCCCGCCTCGCAGGCGGAGCCGAGGATCAGCCCTTCGCGGTATTTCTGTAATATGCTCTTCGGGACGCGCGGCTGCCTGCTGAAATAGTTGATATGTGACAGGGACACCAGCCGATAGAGATTCACGCGGCCGACATCGTTCTTCGCCAGAAGGATCGCGTGATAGGTCGGCAGCTTCCTGATCTGCGTATCCGACGAGGCGCCGAACGCGTTGAGCCTTGCCAGCGTTTCAATCCCCTGCTTTTTCAGCATCGCTGTAAATTTCAGGAAGATATTCGCGGTACACTCCGCGTCATCCACAGCGCGATGGTGATTATCAAGCGGCACGCCGACTGCCTTCGCGACCGTATCCAGCTTGTACCGGTTCAGCGCCGGCAGCAGCACGCGCGCCATCGCAACCGTATCCACGACCGTCTTCTCGCAGGAAAGCCCCTGCCGCTCACAATTCTTCGCGATAAAGCTCATATCAAACGACGCGTTGTGCGCCACCATGACGCAGCCGTCGCAGAATTCCATAAACTCCGGCAGGACCTTCTCTATTGCAGGCGCGTCGAGCACCATGTTGTCGCTGATACCGGTCAGCTCCTCTATTCGGAACGGGATCGGCATCTCCGGATTGACGAAGGTGCTGAAGCGCCGTGTGATCTTCCCTTCCTCCACTCTGACCGCCCCAATCTCGATGATCCTGCACTGATCCGGTGAAAAACCGGTCGTCTCAAGGTCGAACACAACGTACGGGTCGTCGAGCGTCTGCCCCCTCTCTTCCGCCGCGATTTCCTTCAGATCATCTACGAGATACGCCTCCATGCCGTAGATTACCTTAAAGTCACTGTCCTTCGGCACGGCATGGTTCGCGTCCGGAAACGCCTGCACCGCGCCGTGGTCCGTGATCGCGATGGCTTTGTGTCCCCAGCTCATGGCCCGTTCAATGATATCCCTGACATCCGTGACCCCATCCATATCGCTCATCTTTGTATGACAATGCAGCTCCACGCGCTTCTCTCCACAGGTGTCGAGCCGCTTTTCCCGGAAATCAGCGATCCGCTTCATCCCGTTAATGTTGCCGATCGTGAGCTGGCTGTCGAAACGGTCGATCGTCGTCACCCCGGAGATCAGCAGGAACGCGCCGGCCTTTACCTCCTTCGCGAGCTCCTGCGCCTGCTCCTTCTCCAGGAACATCTTCACACCGATCGAATCCGTAAAGTCCGTGACACTGAAAATAAACAGAATCTTATCGTTGCGGAGCTCCCGCTGTTCCACGCTCATGACCTGCCCGCGCACAACGATCCTGCCGATCTCTCCGGTGATTTCCTCAATCGGAGTGACCTCATCGACAATATCCCGCCCATAAAAGACATCCGGATCCGAAGAGCGCCGCATATTTCCGGCGCGCCCGGCCGAACGATAAAAAGCCTTTTTTGCAGATTTGCCGGACTTATCCGTCCGATCGGATCCTGCTTTGCTTTTTTGCTCGTCGGCTCCGACGAATTGTACCGCTCGCTCTGTTTTCGCGGCTGCTTTCCCCTGCTCCTTGGTTCCCTGTTCGGCGGCGCTGTCCCTGTTCCCTGCCGCCTTTGCGGCTTCCGGCTTTTCTGACGGCGCGACACCCTCCGCATCCATGACCTTTCTTCTCTTCACAGCCGCATAATTTTGTGCGATCGCCGCAATCTCCTGTTCCATCTCCCGTTCCTGAAGCATACGCTTTTTGTCCGTTTTCGACTCAATGCGCTTCACACTGACATGAAAATCCATGCCGCAGCGCTCACAGAAGATCTTCTCAAGTATCTCAAGGAGTTCCTGCTCCTTTCCATCCGCGACGATATTATCCGGAATCCCCAGTTCAAGCGTATTCTCGTCTGTAAAGTCCTTTTTGGAATCCCGAAACAGACTGTAGATAAGGGTATTGTACCGCTTCAGCTCACACAGAACGCTCTCCTCATAGACCGGCATCAGCCTGCGGGGCGTGTACTGCTTTGACAAATGAAACTTCTCGACCATCCGGACTGTCATCTGAGCATCAGAAAAAAACTGATCCTTGATCAGATCCTCCAGTTGAAAAAGGTATTTCTTCGGAATCAGCTTTTCGCTCTCCAGATACACATGTATAAGCGTGCGCTCACGCGTCATTGTGACTCTGCTTACCTGTACATATTCCAGCAGACCGCGCAGATCATCCTCCACATCCAGCGTTGGAAAAACATCAAAAAAAGATCTCAGCATAAGACATATCTCCTGATCATTGTCAAAGGCGCCCTGACCCGCGCCATCCTTGTTCCTTATCATCTGTCCCCATCTTTAACTACAGTATATTGTCATATAAATCCAAACAATTGTCAAGATATAGTCCTCCGCCGGTACAAAATAAAATGATCTCACACATCTTTTCTGCCCGCAATAAGTCTGAATCCTCAAAGGAAAACACCGTTCATGTGGATACATTTTTATTTATATTTTTACAAATTTGCACAAAAATAGAATTACGCGGCTGCTGTTCGCAGTCCGATCAATTTCAAAAGAAAGGAGCAGACTTATGTCAAGAAAAGGAGAAAACATTTTTAAAAGAAAGGACGGCCGTTGGGAAGCAAGATATATCCATCACTATGAGAACGGACAGGCAAAGTACCGATATGTCTATGCGCCGACATACGCGGAGGCCAAAGCCAGAAAGCTCATCGCCCAGACAGGCGCGCCGGAGGAACAGGTCTCCCCGGCAAAACAGCTGTGTACGTTTGGAACGCTGTCAGAGCTGTGGCTGGCTGACATCAAAAGTTCCGTCCGCGAATCCACTTTCACGAGATATCACCGTATTGTGGAAAAATATCTCCTGCCGCAGCTGGGCGAACAGCAGCTGGTGAAAATCGACCAGAAGCACCTCAACAGCCTGCCGGAAGAACTCCTGAATTCGGGAGGCGTGAACGGAGGCGGTCTGTCTCCCAAAACGACCTCTGATATCCTCTGTGTGCTGAAATCGATCCTCCGGTACGGGAAAAAGGAAGGCTATGCCGTGCCAAACGCGGATTCGCTGCACTGTACGCAAAGAAGCGAAAAGCCGTCGGAAATCGTGTCTGAGGAAGACCGTATCCGTCTGGAGCAAAGCATCATCGAGCAAAGAAGTCTGACAGGGCTCGGAATCCTGTTCACTCTGTTCACCGGAGTGCGCATCGGAGAACTTTGCGGCCTTCGCTGGGAGGATATCGATTTCAGGGAGTACACGGTCCGCATCCGCAGAACCGTGGAGCGCATCGCGGATCTTGACCCGCAGTCATCGCAAAAGACCAAAGTCGTCCTGAGTGTTCCCAAAACGGAAAGCTCCGTGCGGATCATTCCGATCCCGGAATTTCTGATGCAGTTTCTTCTGTTGTACCGCTGCGAGGCCTGCTGTTATCTCCTCACCGGAAATAAAAAATACACGGAACCGCATCAGTATTATGTAAGATACCGAAAATATCTGCGCCGCAACCACATAGAAGAATACAGTTTTCACGCGCTGCGGCACACCTTTGCCACCCGATGTGTGGAGGCCGGTTTTGATCCGAAAACATTATCTGAAATTCTCGGGCACGCCAATGTGACGACAACCATGTCAATCTATGTACATCCTACCATACAGCAGAAAAGGGTTCAGATGGAGCGTCTGACTCCCGAATACTTATCATAAGTTTGTCATGTCGGCTGCCTTTTTTATTTATCTTTTAAAAGCTATTGACACAGTCTGCATATCGAGTATAATCGTATTCGACGCTTGTTTAGTAAATGTAAACTTTTTGTTTATATCCACTATGAAACGCCATGCGGGCAAATTTCCGTTTTACCCGTCGCATTTTTTGATATCAGAATAATTCGCGGGAGGATACCATGAAGATCGGCGCAAAACTCAAGGAACTGCGCATTGCCAAAAACCTCACACAGGAGGAGCTTGCAGACCGTGCGGAGCTGTCGAAAGGCTTTATCTCACAGCTGGAGCGGGATCTGACTTCCCCTTCCATCGCGACGCTGGTGGACATCCTGCAGTGCCTTGGCACAGATCTGCAGGAGTTTTTCAGCGCGCCCGCCGACGAGCAGATTGTGTTCCACGATCAGGATTATTTCGAGAAGATCGATACGGAGCTGAAAAATAAGATCGAGTGGATCATCCCAAACGCGCAGAAGAACATCATGGAGCCGATCCGCCTGACGCTTGAGTCCGGCGGATCCACCTACCCGGACAACCCGCACGAGGGCGAGGAATTCGGCTATGTGCTTTCCGGAAGCATCAGCATCCACCTCGGGAACCGAATTTACAAGGCAAAGAAGGGCGAAGCCTTCTACTTTACCCCGAATACCCAGCATTTCATCTCAGCGAACGGCAAGACCGGCGCAGCGCTGATCTGGATCAGCACGCCGCCGAATTTCTAGTCATAGCATTTTGATGGCAGCATCACAGCGGAGGGATACATATGAGCAACAAACTGATCGATCTGGTAGGGATCACGAAATCGTTCGACGGCGAAGTCGTGCTGGATGATCTGAATCTGTATATACGGGAAAATGAATTCCTGACGCTGCTTGGCCCGTCCGGCTGCGGCAAGACGACGACGCTGCGCATCATGGGCGGCTTCGAGACGCCGGATAAGGGCAAGGTCATCTTCAACGGAGCGGACATCACCAATCTCCCGCCAAACAAACGCCAGCTCAACACGGTGTTTCAGAAGTACGCGCTCTTCACGCACATGACGATTGCCGAAAACATCGCGTTCGGACTGAAGATCAAGAAAAAGAGCAAGGATTATATCAACGACAAGATCAAATACGCCCTGAAGCTGGTGAACCTCGAGGGCTTTGAGAACCGCATGCCGGATTCCTTAAGCGGCGGCCAGCAGCAGCGGATCGCGATCGCGCGGGCGATCGTGAACGAGCCGAAGGTGCTCCTGCTCGACGAACCCCTTGGCGCGCTCGACCTGAAGCTGCGCCAGGATATGCAGTATGAGCTGATCCGGCTCAAGAACGAGCTCGGCATTACCTTTATCTACGTTACGCATGATCAGGAGGAAGCCCTGACGATGTCGGACACGATCGTCGTCATGAATCAGGGCTACATCCAGCAGATCGGCACGCCGGAGGACATCTACAACGAACCGCAGAACGCGTTCGTGGCGGACTTCATCGGCGAGAGCAATATCTTCTCCGCCACGATGGTCGAGGATCGCCTCGTCGAGATCCTTGGCGCGAAGTTCCCCTGCGTGGACGAGGGCTTCGGGCACAATACGCCGGTGGACGTGGTGATCCGCCCGGAGGATATCGACCTCTTGAAACCGGAGGAAGGCACGATCCAGGGCGTCGTGTCCCACCTGATCTTCAAGGGCGTCCACTATGAGATGGAGGTACAGGCGAACGGCTTCGAGTGGCTGGTGCACAGCACGGACATGTTCCCGGTGGGCACCCCGGTCGGCATCCATGTGGATCCGTTCGACATCCAGATCATGAACAAACCGGAATCTGAGGACGAGGAGGCAGTCGGAGTCAATGAGTAAGGGAAAGACCAAATGGCTGCTCTCCGGCCCGTTTCTGGTCTGGAGCGTCGCCTTTATCGTGATACCGCTTTTCATCATCGTCTACTATGGCCTCACCACGGCGGACGGCGCGTTCACTCTGTCCAACATCATGCAGATGGGGACGCCGGAAAACGTCAAAGCGCTCGTCTACGCGCTCGTACTCTCCGTCATCAGCACCGTGATCTGCCTCGTGATGGCCTACCCGCTGGCGATGATCCTGAGCAATATGAATTTCAACGCCAACGGCTTTATCGTGATGATCTTCATCATTCCAATGTGGATGAACTTTCTGCTGCGCACGCTGGCGTGGCAGACACTGCTCGAAAAAAGCGGCGTTATCAATATGCTGCTCGGGGCTTTGCATCTGCCGAAGCTTAATATCATCAACACGCCCTACGCGATCGTTCTCGGCATGGTCTACAATTTCCTGCCGTTCATGCTGCTGCCGATCTACAACAGCCTGATCAAGATCGACAAAAACGTCGTCAACGCGGCGCGCGATCTGGGCGCGAACGGATTTCATACCTTCTGGCGCATTATCTTCCCGCTCAGCCTTCCGGGCGTCATCAGCGGGATCACGATGGTCTTCGTCCCGTCGCTCACGACCTTCGTCATCAGCGATCTTCTGGGCGGCGCGAAGATCCTGCTGATCGGAAACGTCATCGAGCAGAAGTTCAAGCAGGGCAACAACTGGAACGTCGGCAGCGGCCTGTCGCTGGTCCTGATGATCTTCATCCTGATCAGCATGGCCGTCATGCATAAATACGACAAAGAGGGAGAGGGGGTCGCGTTCTGATGCGGAATTTTCTCAAAAAATTTTACCTCTTCTTCATCTTCGTGCTGCTGTACGCGCCGATCCTGACGCTGATCGTGCTCTCGTTTAACTCCTCGCGGACGCGCGCCAAATGGGGAGGCTTTTCCCTTAAATGGTACGCCGCACTGTTCCAGAACGAGCAGATCCTGCAGGCGCTCTACAACACCCTGCTGATCGCGGTGCTCTCGGCTCTGATCGCGACCGTCATCGGCACGATCGCCTGCATCGGCCTGAATTCCATGAAGAACGGGATGCGCATGTTCTGGTTCAACATCGCGAACATTCCGATGCTGAACGCGGAGATCGTCACAGGCATCTCGCTGATGATGCTCTTCATCGCGGTCGGCAACCTGCTCTCCTTCGTCGGGGGCGACGTCACGTTCGGCTTCTGGACGATATTGATCGGACATATCACGTTCAACCTGCCTTATGTGGCCTTGAGCGTCATGCCGAAGCTCAAGCAGGTGAATATGTCGACCTACGAGGCGGCGCTCGACATCGGCGCGTCGCCGGTCTACGCTTTCTATAAGGTAGTTCTCCCGGACATCATGCCCGGCGTGCTCTCCGGCTTTCTGCTGGCGT
>CANQIW010000102.1 GCA_947624055.1 uncultured Lachnospiraceae bacterium | reverse complement strand
GTACTAAGCTCATGCTCCGCATTCGCTAAGTACCGGCGGGCCGGGGCGGTTTGCCTTAGGCATTGCCAATCACCTGCACGGGCTGTACGGTGCATACGGAAAAACAGCGTGCGACAGGCTGTTGGTGTTTGCGGCGGAACATCCGCAGACATCGCATGCATCTGGTCGATGTTTTATAGTGAACTAAACACGAAATATGTATATTTTGGAGGAATCAGATATGGTACAGGCAGTTGTAGGAGCAAACTGGGGCGACGAGGGAAAGGGCAAGATCACGGATATGCTCGCGGAGAAGGCGGACATTATCGTGCGCTTTCAGGGCGGCGCGAACGCGGGGCATACGATCGTGAACAATTACGGGAAATTTGCGCTGCACACGCTCCCGTCGGGCGTATTCTATGGGCACACGACGAGCGTGATCGGCAACGGCGTGGCGCTCAATATTCCGACGCTCTGCGGCGAGGTGAAGAGCATCGTGGACCGCGGCGTTCCGATGCCGAAGATCCTTGTGTCCGACCGCGCGCAGATCGTGATGTCCTATCATATTCTGCTCGACCAGTACGAGGAGGAGCGTCTGGGCGGGAAGTCCTTCGGCTCAACGAAGTCCGGCATCGCCCCCTTCTACTCGGATAAATTCGCAAAGATCGGATTTCAGGTAAACGAGCTTTTTGATGAGAAGACGCTGCAGGACAAGGCGCAGCGCATCTGCGAGCTCAAGAATCCGATTCTCGAATATCTGTACCGCAAGCCGGCTCTGACGCCGGAGGCGCTGCTTGAGGAGCTGCACGGTTACCGTGAGATGATCGCGCCGTTTGTGTGCGATACCTCCGCGTTTCTTTATCAGGCGGTGAAGGAGGGCAAAAACATTCTTCTGGAGGGCCAGCTCGGCTCTCTGAAGGATCCGGATCACGGCATCTATCCGATGGTGACGTCATCATCGACGCTCGCCGGGTACGGAGCGGTCGGCGCAGGCATTCCTCCGTATGAGATCAAAAAGGTGATCACAGTCTGCAAGGCGTATTCGAGCGCGGTGGGCGCGGGCGCCTTTGTCAGCGAGCTGTTCGGCGACGCAGCCGACGAGCTTCGCAGGCGCGGCGGCGACGGCGGAGAGTTCGGCGCGACGACCGGCCGTCCGAGAAGGGTCGGCTGGTTTGACTGCGTGGCTTCCAGGTACGGCTGCAGGCTGCAGGGCACGACGGACGTGGCGTTCACGGTGCTCGATGTACTCGGCTATCTCGACGAGATTCCGGTGTGCGTGGGCTATGAGATCGACGGCGAGGTGACGACCGACTTCCCGACGACGGCGCTTCTGGAGAGGGCGAAGCCGGTGCTGAAGGCGCTCCCGGGCTGGAAGTGCGGCATCCGTGGGATCCGCAGGTACGAGGAGCTCCCGGAGAACTGCCGGAGATACATCGAGTTCGTGGAGGAACAGATCGGTTTCCCGATCACGATGGTCTCGAACGGCCCGGGCAGAGAGGACATCATCTACAGAAAATGAGGGACGGACATGTCGGATAATTTGTTGCAGAGAGCTCAAAAAACCTATGAAAGCGGGCTGGTTCTCTTCAATCAGAAAAAATATATCGATGCGATGGAGCACTTCCTCAAGAGTGTGGACCAGATTCCTGAGGCTGCGTTCGAGCTGGGCAAGATGTACCATTCCGGGTTCGGCGTTAAGCAGAATTACGAGCGCGTTCTATACTGGTATCAGGAAGCCGGTGAGAGAGGGGACGGGAGGGCGCTGAACAATCTGGGGATCATGTATGCGCAGGGCGACGGCGTGCGGACAGACCCGAATACGGCGGAAGAATACTTTCGTTGTTCCGGAGAAAAAGGGTGCGCGGCCGGATACTATAATCTGGGGATGATGTACGAGACCGGCACCGGAGTTTCCAGGAACAGAGAGAGGGCGCTGCAATGGTATCGGCTCGCGGCGGAGAACGGATATGAAGCCGCGCAGAAAAAGGTAAAAGAACTGGAAGCGTGACGCCTGGAGTGACGCGGCCGGGGACGAAAGACAAATTCGGATAAGCGGCAAGTTGAGGACAGTGGTATGATCATACGCGATTACAGAGAGCTTACGTCTGTAGAAGACAGGAATTATGATGAAGTGTTTTGGGATGAGCCTTTCGATGATGACGCTGAGCCCTATATTCCTGAAAAGAATTCAGAAGAGGAAATGAAGGACAGGCTGACTGAGGTGCTGGAACTGTTTCGGCAGTTTCCCCTGAAAAAGCGGGCCAGGGATCAGCTGGAGGCTTTTTTTCGCTTTGTCTGCAGGAGCGTGTATCTGGATGACAAGCCATCCTACAATTTTATGATTCACTGCGAGTCTGAAGAGGTCGCGCTGCGTTTTGTGAATACGCTTGATAAAGCGATCGGAAGGATCGATGATTCTTCGACCGGGATGGAGATCATGACAGAGAGAGAGCTTTTAGCCGACAGGGCGTGCGGGTTCATCGATTCGATGGAGGATTACCGGCTGTTTGTGGTCTGTGAATGCCTGACGAAGGAGGAATTTGAACCGGATATTTCCACGTCAAGAGCGGAAGACATAGCCCGGGAAAGAAAACGAATCTGGCAAAGCTTTCTGAAAGCCTGCGAGAGTACTCCGCAGGTGCATAAGATCCTTGTGGCGCCGGAGCCTGTGCTGAGAGACAGATTCCGCAACAATGAGCATCTTTATTTCCGGATATTCAGAGAGCATCTCTATATCGAGGATATCACCGAAAAGGACGTGCAAAAGGCGGTATTGGACAGTCTGAAAGAGAAAGGCATCCCGGTCTCGGAGAAATTCGCCGAGGGGATTAAACAATACATACAGACGGTGTACCCGAAGGCGGATCTGCGGGGTGAAAAATTCATAAACGATCTGCTGGAGCGGATCCTGACCAAATATTACAGCGGTCCGGAAATAGACAGGGGACTTCTGGCGCGCCATGTCCCATACTACAGAAAGGAAAAAGCATATGGAGAATGCGTGGCTGCGCTTAACGATCTTGTCGGTCTGAAGCGCGTAAAAGAGGCGATCCTTGAGATACCGTATATGCTTCGGGAATCGAAGGGGAGCGTTGTTCCGGCGCTGCATATGGCCTTTGTCGGGAGTGCGGGAACAGGAAAAACGGTAGTGGCAGAGAGAATGGCCGATATGCTGTACGCGATGGGCGTGATACGCCAGAATAAGGTGATAAAGGTGTCGGCGCTGGATCTGCTCGGGCGCTACATCGGCCATACCTCAAGGCAGACGCACGCTGTCTGCGAGCGTGCATACGGCGGCGTCCTGTTTATCGACGAGGCTTACCTGATTGCTTCGTCACCGAACAACAGCGGCAACGATTCGTTTCGGAAGGAATGCGTAGGGACGCTGATCCAGGAGATGGAGAACAACAGGGACCGGCTGGTGGTGATCTTTGCCGGGTATCCGAAAGAGATGGACGCATTCCTGCACGAGAGCAATTCCGGTCTGGGATCCCGCCTGTACAAGATCATTCCTTTTGACGATTACACGGACGATGAACTGATCAGGATCTTTACGAATACATGCAAAAAGGAAAATTATTCTTTCACGAGGGAGACGATAGAAAGGGTCAGGCTGAAGCTGACCGCGCTGCGGTATTCGCGCGATTTCGGCAATGCGAGGACTGTGAGAAACGTGTTTGTTGAGGCAAAGATAGAGTGTGAGCGCGCTGCCGGCACAGATCAGGAACCCGGGCACGCGGCGAAGGGCTCCGAACGTGTGATCCTTCCGGAGCACATAAAGCTTGAGACCTCCCTGCGCGACTATCCGACCGTAAAGGCCGAGCTGGATGCGATGGTCGGCCTGGAAAACGCGAAAAAGGTGATCGAGCGCGCGATCGCGACCTGCCGGTTCACCAAGGAGAGCAAGCGCGGACTGCCGCTCTCGAATCATATGCTGTTTCTGGGGAATGCCGGAACCGGGAAAAGTACCGTCGCCAAGCTGTTCTGCGAGATGCTGTTCAGCATTGGTGTTTCAAAATCGCCGAACTGCGTGTCTGTCGCTGCCGGGGATCTGATGCGGGGAATAGATTCGGTGAATGACCTGAAGAAGTGCTGCGTCCGGGCCTCCGGCGGAGTGCTTTTCATAGACGAGGCCTACCTGCTGCAGGCCAACTCGTGGCTGTGTCACGCGTGCATTACCGTGCTGCTGAATGTTCTGGAGAAAGAGCGTGACAACATTACTGTCATTCTGGCGGGGTATGAACAGGAGATGGATTATTTCCTGAGCGTGAATCAGGGTCTGAAGTCCAGATTCCCCGTCAAGGTATTTTTTGATGATTATACGACGGAACAGCTGGAGGAGATCTTTGTGGGATTCTGCAGGAAACAGGGTTTTACTGTGGAAGAGGACGGTATGGAGCTGTTCAGACAGAGGATTGAGCAGGAGAGAGCGCGCGGACAGTTCGGAAACGCGCGTTCCGTGAGAAATATTTTCGAGCAGACTTACCGGCTCCACGCGACGAACTTTATGAATGATCCAATCGAGGAAAAACGTTTTGTGTTTACAGTGAATGATTTTGAACCGGTGTCGTCTGCTGATACGGCGGAAGCGGTACGGCTGATCGGCTTCAGGCGGAACTGATGAGGTGAAAGATGACGCAGAGAGAGGAAACCTTCCGGGATATGGCCCTGCTTTTTGAACAGAACGGGGATCCAAAGCGAGCGCTGAAATGGTATCGGAAAATTCAGGGCAGCGGGGCAGTCTATGAGATTGTCGGGGAATATTATTATCTGGGCCGCGGCTGCGAGAAGAATACCACAAAGGCGGCAGAGTACTTTGAGAAGGCGGCGAAGCTCGGAGAGACAGACGCGATATGTAACCTTGCGCTCTGTACGGACGATAAAAGCCGGAAGCTGGAGCTGTATAAGGCTGCTGCGGACGCCGGAGTCGCTTACGCGATGAACATGGTCGGCATAGTGCTTGAGGAATCGGATCAGAAAGGCGCGGGGACTCCGGAGGAATGGTTCCGCAAAGCGGCGTATGCAGGTCTTGTGGAGGGCTGCTACAATTACGCGCTGAACACAGAGGACGTGGATGAAAAGCTGAAATATCTGAGACTGGCCGCCGACCAGAATTTCCTGCCCGCGCTTGAGAAGCTGGC
Organism: uncultured Lachnospiraceae bacterium; assembly: GCA_947624055.1. Taxonomy (GTDB): domain Bacteria; phylum Bacillota; class Clostridia; order Lachnospirales; family Lachnospiraceae; genus Choladousia. The sequence goes on along the minus strand of CANQIW010000102.1, from coordinate 2,411 downwards.
GTTTTATCTGGAACAGGGGATATACCTTGATTCGGACCGGGCGGCTGCGACTGCGATCCGGAAAAAGATCCAGGTGATTCAGATGGGGACGAAATAGCGGCAGGGCATGGCAGCGAGCTCAGCCATTGCCTGAGAAGGGTTTTGGAATACGATCCCGTGAAAACCGAGTTTTTGCGCTGCTTCGACATTGACGGCCGAGTCGTCGAAAAATACAGACTCTTCAGGGCGGATGGAGGGATAGCGCGCGAGCAGGGACGCAAAGATCTCAGGCTCCGGCTTGACCTGTTTCACCTCATAGGAGAACAGTCCTCCGTCCATGAGCGGCAGGAAGTCGAGCGCGCCGCGCGTCCTGTTGAGCGTGTAGCTTGAATAGTTTGAGAGATAATAGACCTTAAAGCCGCGGTTTTTGAGGCTGCGGATCAGACCGCAGGCGTAATCGCGTCTGCCGATCGTGCGGTGCAGACCGCCAAACACGGTCAGGATGTCCGCGCTGTATTCGGGTGCGGAGGCGGTCATCATGGCCGTGATCTCATCGATGGAAAGCGCTTCGCGGTCGAGCTCGGACCACGCCGTGCTGAGAAAGGTCGCGTTTGCGATGGCGTTCTCTTTTTCGGGCGGAAAACAAAAGCCTCTGAGATACGTCTTCCAGTCGTAATCCACCAGCACGCCGCCGATGTCAAAGATGATGTTTCTGATCATGCTCCAGCCCCCTTCTGACTTTCAGAGCTTTCTGATTCCGGAATCCTCAGCGATCTCCGGACTTTTTCTGCTCTCCGGTTTTCGGCTCAGTGTTCCCGTCGGAACGATTTCGGCTGTCCAGCACGCGCGAGATGAGGATCATGCCATAGAGCAGGCAGGGGACGATCACGGTGCACACGATCGAGGCCATCAGCATGTCTGTGGCGCCCGGGTTGGAGGAGAGCGCGAATACGAGCGTGATCAGGTACATGCCGACCAGAACCGCGACGCCGAGCAGCGCCAGGATACGTCTCAATTTCTGCATGGAAAAATACTCCTTTCGAATTTCCTGTCGGATATCTTATCATAAAATACATATTCGGACAAGGATTATAGAAAATTCCGGATCCGTTTCCGGAATGAGGTCAAAGCCCCTGTTGGAAAAGGTCGGAAAAAGATCCGGGAAAAGTTGGAATATTCGTTGATTTTATGTGGAGTTGAGTGTAAAATATCGGAGAAAGATTTCATTTAAAAAGAAAGCATGTGGGTATACTTTACCGTAAATGAAGCGATCAGAAAATGTGGGACAGGAGGTCTTCAGATGAGACGTGGAAAGATCAGGTTCGTGCTGGCGCTGGTGGTTTTGCTGGTGCTTGGCGTGTACTATTATGTGACGCTGCCGGCGCTCAACATTCATTCAGGCGGGCTGTGGATGGTGCTGCTGGCGCTGCTTTTGCTGGCGCTCGTGTTCAGCGTCGGCAGAAAGATAAAGGTTCAGACGCTCGGGGATTTCCGGGATCTGAGAAGCGAGATCCGCGCGAGGCGGGCGCCGAAGCTCTTTCTCGGCCTGTTTCTGCTGGTGCTTGTGATCTATCTGGCTGGCTCGATCCTGTCCTCGCCGATCGTGAACGCGGGCAAGTACCGCGATCTGCTTGTGCCGGAGACCGGCGATTTCGCGGAGGACATCAAACAGATAAAGTATAACCAGATCCCGCTGCTCGATAAGGATTCGGCGGAGATCCTGGGCAACCGCAAGATGGGCAGCATGGTGGACATGGTGTCGCAGTTCGAGGTGAGCACGTTGTATTCGCAGATTAATTATCAGGGGCGGCCGGTGCGCGTGACGCCTCTGGTGTACGCGAGCCCGATCAAGTGGTTCACGAACCGCAAGAACGGCATCCCGGCTTACATCAGCATCGACATGGCGACGCAGAACACGGAGCTTGTGAAGATCCCGGAGGGGATCAGATACTCGGAGTCCGAGTATTTCAACCGCAACATCTACCGGCACCTGCGCTTCCATTATCCGACTTATATCTTCGACCAGCTCAGCTTTGAGATCGATGAGGAGGGCACGCCGTACTGGATCTGCCCGGTGAAGAAATTCTCAATCGGACTGTTCGGCGGACAGACGATAGGCAAAGTTGTACTTTGCAACGCGGTGACGGGCGAGTGTGAATCGATGGACGTCGAGGACTGTCCGACGTGGGTGGATCGTGTGTATCCGGCGGATCTGCTGATCCAGCTCTACGATTACCACGGCACGCTGATCAACGGCTTCATCAACAGTGTGCTCGGGCAGAAGGGCTGTCTGGTGACGACAGACGGCTACAATTATCTCGCGCAGGACGACGACGTGTGGGTGTACACAGGTGTGACCTCTGTGAGCGGCGATCGCTCGAACGTCGGCTTCGTGCTAATGAACCAGCGCACGATGGAGACAAAATATTATG
>CANQIW010000101.1 GCA_947624055.1 uncultured Lachnospiraceae bacterium | reverse complement strand
CACGGGGCAGGTCCCGCCATGGTTCTGGCGGGGCCGGGCTCCGGCAAGACCCTCGTTATCACACAGAGAACCAGATATCTGATCGAAGAGCTCCATGTGAAGCCACAGGAGATTCTTGTGATCACCTTTACCAGAGCTGCGGCGCAGGAGATGCGGCAGCGTTTTTGTGCTGTCTGCAGCTCGCCCGGGGTCACGTTCGGAACCTTCCACGCCGTCTTTTTCAGCATCCTGAAGCATGCGTATCGCTTTACATCCGCCAATATCCTGTCGGAGGACAGAAAATTCGGAATTCTGCGTCAGCTGCTGCAGAGGCTGCCGCAGGAGACGCTGAATGAGACGCAGGACGAGAAGGAACTGATCTCGGAGCTGGCTGCCGAGATCAGTCTCGTGAAGAATGAGCAGATCCGTCTGGAGAACTATTATTCGCGTTCCTGTCCGGAGGATGTCTTCCGTCAGGTCTACCGGCAGTATGAGGAGAACTGCCGCGCGCAGGGTATGCTGGATTTTGACGATATGCTTGTCTATACTTATGAGCTGCTGAAGGCCAGAGGGGATCTCCTTGAGGCGTGGCAGAGGAGCTTTCGCTATATTCTGGTCGATGAATTCCAGGACATCAATCTGCTGCAGTACAGGATCCTGCGCATGCTTGCGGCGCCGGAGAACAATCTGTTCATTGTTGGGGACGACGATCAGTCCATCTACCGTTTTCGCGGCGCAAAGCCTGAGATCATGCTGAATTTCACGAAGGATTATCCGGACGCGAAGACCATCTTGCTTGATCGGAATTATCGCTCTGTGGCTCCGGTGATCCGCGGCGCGCTGAAGGTCATCGGAGAGAACGAGCGGCGCTATGCAAAACAGATCCGGGACGTCAGGGGAGAAGGACAGAAGATTGACATTCAGGAGTTGGACAGTCAGGAACACGAGAGCCTTTATCTGGTCAAATGTATCAGGAAGAGCCTGGAGGAGGGAATTCCATACTCGGAGATCGCTGTGCTGTTTCGCACGAATCAGGGAGCCGGGCCGATCGCAGAGCGCCTGATGGAGTTCAACCTTCCGTTCGAGATGTGTGATGCGCTGCCGAACATTTATGATCACTGGATCGCGCGGGACATTTTTGCCTATCTGCATCTGGCGCGTGTGGGGCTGGACCGCACGGAATTTCTGCAGGTCATGAACCGTCCGAAACGCTACATCAGCAGGGACAGTATTGACGCGAAAATCGTGTCGTTTGAGACTCTGAGGACGTATTATGAGGATCGGGAGTGGATGCTGGACCGGCTCGACCGCATGGAGGCCGATCTGAAACTGCTTGCGCGGATGACGCCGTACGCGGCGGTCAATTACATACGCCGCGGGATCGGCTATGAGGACTACCTGACAGAGTATGCGAAGAGCAGAAGAATGAAGCCGGAGGAGCTTCTCGACCTTCTCGATGAGATCCAGCAGGGGGCAAAGCCTTACAGAACCTGTGAAGAATGGTTCGGTCACGTTGAGGAGTACAGAAAGAAGCTGGAGGAGAAAAAACGTCCCGGGCAGAAAACCCGGGAAAACGCCGTCACGCTTGCGACGCTGCACGGCTCCAAAGGTTTGGAATTCCGGGAGGTGTTTCTGGTCGATGCGAACGAAGGGGTCATCCCGCATCGCCGGGCGGTACAGGAGGCTGATATCGAGGAAGAGCGGCGGCTGTTCTATGTGGGGATGACAAGGGCAAAGGACAGGCTCCACATCTTCTATACCAGACAGAGGTACGGAAAAGCTGCGGAGCCCTCGAGATTTCTGAATGTTCTGTTGTGAAAGTTCTGCTCATTGTCGTCATATGGATAACTGTCGCTTCCGCCTGACGATGGGTCGGCAGAAGTCTACGACGGAGTATCCGCTTCTTCATCCTCTTCGTCTTCCGCGTCGACGAGTTCGTCATACTCCATGGAATCGAGCCACTCGTCAAAGCCGTCGGACGCGGCCTCGTACTCGTCGTCGTCCTCAATGTTCTCGAGAACCGGCGTGCCGTTTTCGTTTTTGAAGCGATAGATGAATACCTCGCCGTCGTTGTTCTCGCCGTTCTCGTCGAGCGGCAGGAGCGCGATGTATTCGTTGCCCGCAGCCGGGTAGGTCGTGAGGATCGCGCATTCGATCGTCTCGTCGTTGTCCAGGGTAAGGGTGATCGTGGCCTTGCCGTCCGAACAGTCTTCGCCGCAGCTTGCGCAGTTGCCGCTGCATGTCTCAAAATCGCTCATAGGAATTCCTTTCTTTTCGATGAGATTTCCCGCCTGCGGCCTGCCAGACAATTCGGCGCACCGGGGCCGGGATACGTTCATTTGTCCTGTGATCGTCCGGTATGGACTTTTTTACTTTATCAGAAACCCGGCGAAATGGCAATACCCGCAAAGAAATATTGCAAAAATCAAATATTTATGTGGGAAAAGGAGCAAAAAGATGGTATACTTATTCAGTATAACATTTTTTGGCAGCATTCTCCTGCACACAGACAGATGAAACGGGACGGGAGACCATGGCACGGCAGATAGAACAGACGGATAAGAATAAGAGGACAGAACGATGAAACTGATATCATGGAATGTGAACGGCCTGCGGGCGTGCGTGCAGAAGGGCTTTCTGGATTTCTTCCGGGAAATCGACGCGGATATCTTCTGCATACAGGAGAGCAAGCTCCAGGAGGGACAGATCGAGCTCGACCTGGCCGGATATCATCAGTACTGGAATTACGCGGAGAAAAAGGGTTATTCGGGCACTGCTGTTTTTGCGAAAAAGGAGCCGCTTTCCGTATCCTACGGGATCGGCGTCGAGGAGCACGATCATGAGGGGCGTGTGATCACTCTCGAGTACGCGGATTTCTACATGGTGACGGTTTACACGCCGAACTCCCAGGATGGTCTGGCCAGACTGGATTACCGGATGCGCTGGGAGGACGCTTTTCTGGCGTATCTCAAGAAGCTTGAGGAGAAGAAGCCGGTGATCTTCTGCGGCGACCTGAATGTTGCGCACGAGGAGATCGACCTGAAGAATCCGAAGACGAACCATAATAACGCAGGATTTACTGATGAGGAACGCGGGAAGTTTACACAGCTGGTGGAGAACGGATTTATTGACACGTACCGTTTCTTTTATCCGGATAAAACCGGAGCCTACAGCTGGTGGTCCTACCGCATGAAGGCCCGTGAGAGGAATGCAGGGTGGCGTATTGATTATTTCGTCGTGTCGCAGTCGCTGAAGGAGCGATTGCAGGATGCGAAGATCCACACGGAGGTCATGGGCTCCGACCACTGCCCGGTGGAGCTGACCGTCGAACTGTAACGTGATTTGAAACAGGTTTCACTTGTATGGTTAACAAGCCGTGCCTTCAAAAGGCTATCTTATTTGCACGGCTCATTGCTGAACGCGCATGTCAACACAGCGGAAAGATGAGGACCGGATGATGAGTGATAGTGAATTCAGAGTAATTGCGGACAGTAACAACATACCAGGTGTGAGTATCGAGAAGGACGGCGTGCATTTCGGATGCTACGCGGCGGGAAAGGAACCGCCGACGCTGATCCTCTATAAAAAAGGGACAGAAGAGATCGCCGCGAGGCTGCCGTTCCCGGAGAGCGGGACGGCGGGCGGGCTGTATACGATGAAGGTGCAGCTACAGCCGGCGGATTATGAGTACAATTTTGAAGACGGGGGCGAGATCTGTACGGATCCGTGGGCGAGGCTTATCGCCGGGCGCGAGGAGTTCGGACGCAGGCCGGAGGAATCGCCGCACAGTATACGCGGGGCGTTTCCGGCGGGGACGTACGACTGGGGCGGAGACAGACTTCCGCAGCTTCCATACGATGAGACGATTATGTACCATCTGCACGTGCGCGGCTTTACGAAGCAAAAGAATTCCGGAACGCGGAAAAAGGGCACGTTTGCAGGACTTCGGGATAAGATTCCGTACCTGAAGCAGCTTGGCGTCAATCAGGTTCGTCTGATGCCGGTCTACGAGTTTGCCGAGATGGTTCCAAGGTTTCCGAAGGAGAAGCCTGCGGGGGCCGCATCCGGCAGGATCGATTCCGGGAATGCCTCCGGGTCGGGTCTGCAGGCCGACCAAAAGAGCGAGATAAAGATTGGCTCCGGGGTAGACCCGCAGTCTGCCTCAGACAGCATGACAAAGAATGCCACCGTCGCGGGATCAGGCACACAGGTGGCGGAGGCCATGCGTTCGCTGGAGCAGTACCGCATGAACTACTGGGGTTACGGCGAGGACGCGTTCTATTTCGCGCCGAAGGCCGCCTACGCCGCGACAAAGTCTCCGGACGTGGAGTTCAAGGATATGGTGAAGGCTTTCCATGAGGAAGGCATGGAGGTGATCCTGGAATTTTCATTTCCGGATGAAATTGATTTTTCCAGGATCGATCAGTGCCTGTCGTACTGGGCAACGGAGTACCATGTGGATGGCTTCGCCGTGATGACGAGGGATTCTGCGGTTGCGGAGCTTGCCAGGCTGTCGCTGTTTCGGAGCAGGAAGTTGATCTGTACCTGGTATCCGGACGAGCTCAAGCGGAATAAGGGCAGACTTCTGGCCGAGGCGAACGACAGTTTCATGAACGACTGCCGCAGGGTGCTGAAGGGGGATGAACAGTTCCTCCGTGCGTTCAGCTATCAGCTGCGCTGCAATCCGGCCGGCTGCGGACGCGTCAATTATATCACGAATCACGATGGGTTTACGCTGATGGATCTCGTGTCCTACGACCGCAAGTACAACATGGACAACGGCGAGTACAACCGCGATGGTTCGGACTTCAACTACAGCTGGAACTGCGGCGAGGAAGGGCCTTCCCGCAAGAGGGAGATCCGGACGCTGCGCATGCGCCAGAGAAAGAACGCGTTCGCGATGCTGCTGTTTTCGCAGGGGACGCCGATGCTGCTGGCCGGGGACGAGTTCGGCAATTCTCAGAACGGCAACAACAATCCGTACTGTCACGACAATGAACTGAGCTGGACGGACTGGGGCGCGGCCAGAAGCAATAAGGAGCTGAGCAGCTTTGTGCAGAAGGCGATCACCTACCGCAAGGCGCACAAGGCTCTCCATCAGGAGAACGAGCTGCAGTGCATGGATTACCGCTCGCTCGGGTATCCGGATCTCTCTTTTCATGGGGAGCGCGCCTGGTATGGGGATTTCGAGCAGATGGGGCGCAGTCTTGGCTGCCTGTACTGCGGGGAGTACGCGGGGGAGGATGCCTTCCTGTATATTGCATACAATTTCAACTGGATCGCGCAGGAGTTTGCGCTGCCGATCCTTCCGAAGGGTATGAGCTGGCGTGTGGCGATGGACACGTCGCGGAAGGACAGCTTTATCCCGGAAGAGGAGCAGGAAGCCCTGGGGGATGCAAAGGCGTTCCAGGTGCCGGCGCGCACGGTTGTGGTGCTCGAGGGCAGAAAGTGACGGAGAGCCCCTCTGAACTGGCCGGACCTCCTGCTTGCGAGGATGCGGACGCAGGAAGAGGCGAAGAAGGCTTGGAAAGCCGGAAAAACATGGAAACCTGAAAGGGCAGAAAACGGAAAAAGAACGCGAAATAAAAGACAGGAAATGAAGGGAAAGATATGTACGCAAATGGGAATACAGTGAAAAAACTGCCGCCGATAACCTGGGATAAAGTACGCGGGCACCTGCGCACGATCACAGAGCACAAACTGCTTGTGATGGAGCACTGCTTCCGCATCGGGCTTTACCGGCAGGGGCTGATGCATGATCTGTCCAAATACATGCCGTCCGAGCTTCTCATGGGTTTCCGTTATTACGACGACGGCAAGAGCAGTCCGAACAACGGCGAGCGAAAGCTCAAAGGGTACTCCGACGCATGGATGCACCACAAAGGGCGCAACCGCCATCATTTCGAGTATTGGACGGACTACACGCTCAACACCGCCGACCGGAAGCACCCGCTCAAGCCGGTGCAGATGCCGCGGAAATATGTGGCGGAGATGCTGATGGACCGGATCTGCGCGTCAAAAAATTACAATAAAGAGTCCTACACGCAGCACGATCCGCTCAGATATTTCGAGAAGGGCAGAAGCCATTATCTGCTGCATCCTCAGACACATAAGGAGCTGCACGGCATGCTGCGGGTCCTCGACCAGAGGGGCGAGAGGGAGCTGGTGCGATTCGTGAAGGAATACTATCTGAAGGGATATCCGATTTAAAAATCCCTATGCCGGATACACCAGACGGTTCTCCCCAATATCTGCCAGCACCTCGCGCAGATAGCGGTCGGCGAGCCAGTTCGCCATCGGGAGATTCATGTCGAGGTAGTTGCCGCAGTCCTTTGCGCAGGCGCCCGGCACTTCGCCCCGGAAATCGCGGATAAAGGTAAACATCTCGACCATGAGAGGGACGATATCCTTTGACACATAGTCGCCCGCGAGCAGGAGGTAGAAGCCGGTGCGGCAGCCCATCGGGCCGAAATAGACGGTCTTGTCCGCGTACTGCGGATGGTTGCGCAGGAACGTCGCCCCGAGATGCTCGATCGTGTGCACCTCCGCGGTGTTCATGACCGGCTCACTGTTTGGCTTTGTCATGCGAATGTCAAAGGTGGTGACGCTTTCCGCGCCGACGTGGTCTTTCCGTGAGACATAGAGTCCCGGAAGGAGTTTTATGTGGTCGATGGTGAAGCTTGCGATTTTTTCCATGATTGATCGAATCCTTTCCTGATAATATGTTCCAGTTGATATTGCGACGAAAGCTGTCGCGGGCGCGTCTGTTCAAATGGAGAGCAGACCGCTTTGCGGCAGTTTGTCTGTCAGCTTAATGGTATTTTAACAGATAGGACAGATTTGCACAACCTTGACTTTGCTATAGGGAAATGATAAAATTGCGTTGTGCCTGCGGGCAGGAAAATACGGAGCCCGCGGGAAATATTTGAATGGCCGTGCGGATGATGTCCGCGGGGAGCGACTGGGAGGAGCTAACTATGATCGACAACAAAAAGGTATTGTTCAGTGGGATGCAGGCGACAGGTTCGCTTACTTTGGGAAATTATCTCGGCGCCCTGAAGAACTGGGTGAAGCTGAGTGATGAATATGAGTGCTTTTATTCGGTGGTTGACATGCATTCAATCACGGTGCGGCAGGATCCGGCGACGCTGCGGAAGCGCGCGCGGGCGCTTTTGACGCTCTACATCGCGGCCGGACTCGATCCGGAGAAAAACTGCCTGTACTATCAGTCTCATGTCTCCGCGCACGCGGAGCTCGCGTGGATCCTGGATTGCTTCACTTACATGGGAGAGCTGAACCGCATGACGCAGTTCAAGGACAAGTCGGCGAAGCACGCGGACAACATCAATGCCGGACTGTACACCTATCCGGTGCTCATGGCCGCGGACATCCTTCTGTATCAGGCGGACGTTGTGCCGGTCGGCATCGACCAGATGCAGCACCTGGAGCTGACGCGCGACGTCGCGCAGCGTTTCAACGCGGTCTACGGCGACGTGTTCACGATCCCGGAGGCCTACATCGGCAAGGCGGGCGCGAAGATCATGAGCCTGCAGGATCCGACAAAGAAGATGAGCAAGTC
>CANQIW010000100.1 GCA_947624055.1 uncultured Lachnospiraceae bacterium | reverse complement strand
GACATCGTCAGCAACCTGCGCATCTGCTCCCCGACGCGGATCGCCAGGACATTGCCGCCCATGAAGCGCATCATCTTGTACCTTCCTATGATCATCCCGATCCCGGAGCTGTCCATGAAGCTTGTCCCTCCGAAATCGAACAGCAGACTGCGGATATTGCGCGTGCGTATCAGCCGATCCGCCTCCATCCGTATCTGTTCCGAGCTGTGATGATCCAGCTCAGCCGGCAGATGGATCGTCATCACCGTCCCCGCGATCGTAAATACCTGATTCATGTTGCTACCTCCCTGCCAATTTCGATACTGTTCGCTCTGTCTTTCTCCGCCGCTCTCCCATCCCGCGGCCTTCTCCTTCGCACACAAAAAGAGACCGCCGCCGAAGCTTTTGCCGCCGTTTTTCGCATCCGGCAACAAATTTTTCTTCTGTGACAGTCTCTTGTTTTTGTCTTATGTTCTCTCCGCGCCCTACATCTGTCCGGGAAGCGGATTGCCGTAGACATCATACTGTATCCCGGTGTTCGGATCCGTCCATGCGGGATAGATGCCGCTTTCGTAGTCGTAGCCCTGATCTGCGGCGCCCTGATCGGTGTAGGATGGATCCGTGTAGCCGGCGTCGCCGCCTGTTGTACCGCCCGCGCCCTGATCACCATATACCGTGATATTGCCGTCCCCGGTCCCGCCGGCATTCTGGCCGGTCGCCGCGTCTCCGAGTCCGCTCAGATCCTGCGCCCCCGTGTCGTCCGGCGCGCCCGTGTATCCGCCTGACATATAGCCGGAAAGTCCGTACTGCTGCGCGATATTCGGATAATACTGCTGGATCTGCCCGAAAATATTGTCCGCCTTCGCGGAGTCCCCGAGATAGTAATAGGACATTCCCAGATACAGCAGCGCGTCCCCGTGATTCGTCTGTTTGCGGTCCGGATCACTGTCAACCGCCTTCTGCAGCTGCTCCGCCGCGGTCCGGTAGTCCGGCAGCACATATGCCGATGTGCCCGCATTGTAATACTGCGCGAAAAGGCTGCCCTGCGCCGCGCCCGAGAGCGTGTCGTACAGGGACTTCGCATTGCCCTCCAGCCCCGAAGCGTCCAGATTCGCGATCATGTTGGCTGACGTAGACGCGTCGCCGCTCACATACACCTGCGCGATCCCGAGCAGTTCGTCATAGCTGTCCGCCTTCGCAAGCGCGCTGTCCCGATCCTTCTCCGCGTTCTCCACCTGCGAGGCATAGCCGTCAATTTCATCCTGAAGCTCCTGCACCCTGACCGACTCTGTCGCGAGTTTTGTGTTCGCGTCCGTCACCTGCCGGTTCGCCTCATCGTTGACTGCCTGACGGTTCGCCGGGACGATCAGGAACCACACGATCGCGCCGCCCAGCAGGATCCCGAGCGCGATATTGATAAATGTCGCGATCCCGGAGCTGTCGCGGAATGTCGTCGGCTGGATCACCGTCTCCGTGCCGCTCATATAGCGAAGTGTCCCCGGCATGTTCTGCTCCGCGTCCTTTTCATGACGCTTGTGCTTCCGTCCGAGACCCGCGCTTTTGCCCGTGACCTCCTCTATCTCCTGCAGATACCGCAGCGTCGTCGTGTTGGTCGCGTCGACGTTTGCCGCCCTGCGAAGCAGCCTGCGCGCCCTCTCATATTCCTGCCGCTTCATGTACAGAAGCGCGAGCAGCTGATAGGCACTGACAAATTTCGCGTTCTGGGAGAGCACCTTTTTGAGCTGGATGATCGCCATGTCCTCGTTGTTCTCTCTGCAGTATGTAATACACTGGTTGTATTTGCGGATCGTCTGATTGACCGTGTCGAGACGGTTCTTGTTCGTCTGAAGCTCGTTGATATAATAATCCGCAAGGTTGTCAGACGGCTGCAGATTCTTGCTGATCACCCACTCACAGAGAGCCGATACCGCCTCCCCGGTCTCGTAATAGCAAAGACCCAGAAGATTTCTGGCGTCCGTGTTTTCCTTATTGAATTTCAAACTGCGCTGCAGACAGGCGATCGCTCCCTTCATATCCCTGACCAGCGCCTTATCCAGCCCCTCATTGTACAGAAGATTGGAAATGCGGACGATGCGCTTCTGGATCGTAATATCCGCGCCGCAGCCCGTGCAGTAATCGATCGCTGCCAGAGGGGTATTGCAGTAAATACACCTCATGGATCAGTTCCCCTGCTTTCTGTTCTTCTTTTCTTCCCTGAGCATTTCCTTCAGAATGTCCGTGACGTCGGTCAGGTCACGGCTGTAGATCGCGTCCTCGGCCTCGTTCACATCCATGCTGGGATGAAATTTTTTCAGTTCCTCTTCGTAATTGATCATCTGTTCCTCTCCTCATCCTGAGCGCTTCACCCTGCATGCTCCTGCAGCAGTATCCTCTTCAGCTCCCCGACCAGATACAGAGAACCGGCACAGAACAGCATGCTGTCCCCCCTGTCCGCGAGCGCCTCCGCAAACGCCTCCGATACGTCGGGCTTCGCGATGACCGGAACCTTCGTATATCTGCGGAACACCTCCGCGAGCGTCTCAGCCGGCACAACACGCACGCCGCCCACCTGCGTCACCACGACAAACTCCGGCCGCATATCCTCGCAGATCTCCCGGATCATCTTCTCATACTCCTTCTCGACGACCGCCGAGAACAGCAGCGATACCGGCATCCGCCCACGAACCTCCGCAGCGGTCCGGATAAACTCGCGGATCCCGTCCGCGTTGTGCGCGCCGTCCAGCACCACGCCCGGCAGCACCGTCTCCATCCTGCCCTGCCAGCGCGCCGTGCGGATCCCCTCCGCGATCGTCTCGTCGCTGATCATGCCGACAACCCGCGCCGTCAGGGCGGCGAGCGAGCTGTTCACCACCTGGTACTCAGCGAGAAACGGCACCGTAATCCGCAGTCTCCGCGCCGTATCAGTTTTATCATAACTGCAATTGAGCATAAAATCAATGCTTTTATCTGTTTTTGCCAGTATTTCACACATTGAGTCATCGTATCGGCAGGTCGGCGCGTGCATCTTCTCCGCCTGCGCGAGGATCACCCGCTCCGCCTCCGGATTCCGTCCGTCATAGACGACCGGAACGCCTTCCTTGATGATCCCGGCCTTTTCCGCCGCGATCTTTGCCACGGTGTCGCCCAGATATTCCATGTGGTCAAGGCTGATACTCGTCAGCACACAGGCGATCGGCCGCTCGACAAGGTTCGTCGCGTCCAGACGTCCGCCGAGCCCGGTCTCCATCACAAGATATTCCACCCCGGCCTCCGCGAACATGAGCAGTCCCGCCGCGAACAGAAGCTCAAAGTAGGCCGGGTGCGCGTATCCGTCCTCGAGCATCGCGTCGATCTCCCGCTTCACTCTCACAAACGCATCCGCAAACGTCTCGTGCGGCACCGGAACCTGATCGATCTGAAAACGCTCCGTGATCTCAACGAGATGCGGAGAGGTGAACAGCCCTGTCCGTCTCCCGGCCTTCTGAAGGATCGACGCGAGAAACGCGCAGACAGAACCTTTTCCATTTGTCCCCGCCACATGGATCACCTTCATCCGGCGCTCCGGATTGCCGAGCCTGCGGATCAGCTCCGCCGTGTTCTCCGGCCTGTTCTTTTTCGTAAATTTCGGCGTACTCTCTATGTACTCGACCGCTTCCTCATAGTTCATGGTATCGTCCCCTGCTTTATCCGTATAATCCGCTATCACTATACCACAATCCCCCGGTTATTCAAGAAATTTTTTTCGCACAATTCGCTAAAATGTGTATATTTTCTTAATTTTTTATGCTTCCAATCTTTGTTCTATAGACACCCAAATCAATCGGTGTTATAATATCGCCATCTTATCAACCACATATACATAAGGGAAAGGAAGGATTTAAACTTATGAAGAAACAGTTTCTTACAGGACTCGCGGTTGTCGCGGCAGCTTCCATGCTCTGCGGGTTCGACAGCGCCGAGACGCTCGATTCCCTCAGCGAGAAGATGGCGGCCGCGGAGGTGGATCTGCAGAGCATGTCCATGAACATGGATATCAGCTTTGACGCGGCGCTCAACATGTCCGACGGCACGAACACGAACGAGATGCCGATCAGCGCCACAGGTTCCATGCAGGTAGACTACACGCTGGATCCGATCGCGATGAAGATGGACGGCTCCTATAACGTAGCCGCCCTGTCCGATGGGCAGGATGTGACGATCGAGTCCTACATGACGACAGGCGAGGACGGCACGATGACGATGTATGTGAAGGATCCGACAAGCGGCTCCTGGGCTGCACAGTCCGATCCCAGCGGCATCAACATGAAGGATCTCATGGATTCCGCCACCGGCCAGTCCATGTCGTTTGGCGAGATGGCTGAATGGGGGCTGAATTTTGAGCTCGCTCCCGAGGCAGCCGATGTAGACGGCGCCGAGTGCTACCTGCTCAGCTGCACGATCGATTCCGCCGCGCTTAACACGATCTTGCAGAAGGCCTCCGAGACGACCGGCCAGGATCTCACCGCCGACGAGGATGTCAGCATGGTTCTCTCCCTGTTTGACGGCATCGTGATGAACATTGAGTATTATGTGGACGCTTCCACTTATCTTCCGGCCAAGATGCACATGGACCTCAACGGCAGCGATCTGAGCACGATCAGCTCGCTTGTCAGCCAGATGATGGCCGGCGCCACTGCGGAGGGTGCTGCCTCCACTACCATAGAGCTCGTCCTGAACGACTGCTCCATTGACGCGACGATCGCCTACAACAGCGTAGACGAGATCGTCATTCCGGATGAGGTGCTCGCCGCGCCGAACGCGGACGTCGACGTCTCCTCAGTGACAGACGCCATTGCGGAAGCCGAGTAAAGGACATTATCTCTGAAATGATCAAGGCGCCGACAGGGGTTACATGCCTCTGCGGCGCCTTTTTAATTTTTGTTTTACTATAGCAATATTTCTTTAAAAATCAATTGAATTTCTTGTCAAATACAATTTGGATGTAGTAAAATAATTATCAATCATGTCCTTTTGCAATTTCGATTTCCGCAAAAGGCGCGGAGAAAGCGAAGAAATATATGAACGAAAAAGCGCTTCGGGTTCTGGAATACCCGAAAATCATAGAAAAACTGGTGCAGTACGCAGGATCACAGCCGGGCAGGGAACTGTGCCGCCGTCTGGAGCCGTCCTCTGATCTCGCAGAGATCCGGCGCATGCAGCGCGAGACGAGCGACGCCGTCAGCCGGCTCTGCCGCCGCGGGAACATATCGTTCTCCGGGCTGAGCGACATCCGCGGCTCGCTGAAACGTCTGGAGATCGGCAGCTCACTGAACATCGAAGAGCTGCTGAGAGTCTGTCGGCTGCTGGAGACCACCGCGCGGGTAAAGGCATGGTCCCGCAGCGAAAACCGTGAGGATATGCCGCAGGATTCCCTTGAGGAGATGTTCTCCGGTCTTCAGCCGCTCACCCCGCTTTGCACGGAGATCCGCCACTGCATCATCTCCGAGGAGGAGATCAGCGACGACGCGAGTCCCGGGCTGCGGCAGGTGCGCCGCCAGATCCGCCAGACAAATGAAAGGATCCGCTCGCAGCTCGCCTCCATGGTGAACGGTTCCGCGCGGACTTATCTGCAGGACGCGGTCATCACACAGCGAGGCGGCCGCTTCTGTCTCCCGGTCAAGGCGGAATACCGCTCACAGGTGCCCGGCATGATCCACGACCAGTCGTCGAGCGGCTCCACTCTCTTTGTCGAGCCGATGGCGGTCGTCAAGCTGAACAACGATCTGCGCGAGCTCGAGATCCGCGAGGAAAAAGAGATCGAGATCGTCCTCGCGAACCTGAGCGCTCTGGTCGCCGAACAGAGTGAACCGTTGAATTACAACGTCCTGCTCCTTTCAGAGCTCGACTTCATCTTTGCGCGCGCGCTTCTCTCCCGCTCGTACAACGGGACGGAGCCGGAATTCAACGAGGCCGGACGCGTGCGCATCAAGAAGGGGCGGCATCCGCTGCTCGATGCAAAGAAAGTCGTGCCGGTCGATATCCATATCGGGGTTGATTTCACGCTGCTTGTGATCTCCGGCCCGAACACCGGCGGCAAAACCGTCTCGCTCAAGACCGTGGGACTGTTCACGCTGATGGGGCAGGCCGGACTGCACATCCCGGCGTTCGATCACTCCGAACTGGCGGTGTTTGAGGAAGTCTACGCGGACATCGGCGACGAGCAGAGCATCGAGCAGAGCCTGAGCACGTTCTCCTCCCACATGACGAACATCGTCTCCTTCTGGGAAAAGGCGGACGAACGCTCCCTCGTCCTCTTCGACGAGCTCGGCGCCGGCACCGACCCGACCGAGGGCGCGGCGCTCGCGATCGCGATCCTCTCCAGCCTGCACCGCCGCGGCATCCGTACAATCGCGACGACGCACTACAGCGAGCTGAAAGTGTTCGCCCTGTCGACGCCAGGCGTCGAGAACGGCTGCTGTGAATTCAACGTGGAGACGCTGCGCCCCACCTACCGTCTGCTGATCGGCATTCCCGGCAAGAGCAACGCGTTCGCGATCTCCGAGAAGCTGGGTCTTCCGGATTATGTGATCGAGGAGGCGAAAGGCCACCTGCGCCAGCAGGATGAGGACTTCGAGGACGTGATCGCAGATCTCGAATCGAACCGCGAGAAACTCGAGCGCGAACAGGAGGAGATCTCCCGCTATCGTCAGGAGATCGAGGAGCTGAAGAACCGTCTCGCCCGCAAGGAAGAGAAACTCGAGTCCAGCCGCGACGCGGTCCTGCAGAAGGCCCGCGAAGAGGCGCAGGCCATCCTCCGCGACGCCAAGACCTACGCAGACGAGTCGATCCGCCGCTTCAACAAGATGGGCGGAAGCTCCCGCGAGATGGAACAGGAGCGCACGAAACTGCGCGAGCACATGTCCGAGCTCGAGAAAAACATGTCGGCAAAGACAGAGAAAAAACCAAAGAAGGAACTGTCCGCCTCCGATCTGCGCATCGGCGACAGCGTCAGAGTGCTCAGCATGAACCTGAAAGGCACGGTCAGCACAAAGCCGGACGCGAAGGGCAACCTTTTCGTCCAGATGGGCATCCTGCGCTCCCAGGTCAACATCCGCGATCTGGAAAAGCTCGCCGACGATTCCGCCGACAGCTATTCTTCCACGAAAGCGCGCAGCGGAAACAGCAAGCTCAAGATGTCCAAATCCTACTCGGTCAGCGCCGAGATCAACCTGATCGGCAAGACCGTGGACGAAGCGCTCACCGAGCTCGACAAATACCTCGACGACGCCTATCTGGCGCATCTTCCGCAGGTCCGCGTCGTGCACGGCAAAGGCAGCGGCATTCTGCGCAAAGCTGTCCACCAGTACCTGCGCCGCCAGAAGCACGTCGCTTCCTACCGCCTCGGTGAGTACGGGGAAGGCGATTCCGGCGTGACGATCGTAGAGTTTACGTAAACAGCAGTTCAGTCATGCTTACAGAACGCAGCCCATCCCTCGAAGAAGCGAGAGGCAGCCCTGGCAGACACGTCTGTGGTCTGGCATGGCTGAATGTATAGAAAGGAAAACAGATCATGGCCGCACAGCAAAAGATCCTGATTGTAGACGACGACCGGGCGGCCGCGGGACAACTCGCCCAATATCTGTCCGGAGAATTGTATGATACAAAAACTGCTTATGACGGAGAGACCGCGCTCGACGCG